>JAILNL010000181.1 GCA_024691625.1 Schwartzia sp. (in: firmicutes) | reverse complement strand
TGTCCTCCCCAGCCGTATGAGCCGAAAGCAAAGGCTTGGCGTCCTTTTGGAACAAAGCCTTTAAGGTAGCAGAGGAAGCCTGCCACAGGGGGCAGCATTTGATTGTTCAGAGTAGGCGAGCCTACAGCGAGATATTTGCTGGTGAGAACATCCGTGATTACGTCGGAGAAGGGCGAAACACGAAGGTCATGGTAATGGACGTGTATTCCTTTTTCCGTGAAAGCGTCTGTTATGGCATCGGCAATTTTTCGGGTTGATTCCCACATGGTATCAAATACCACAACGGCGCTGTCATCTACCTCGTCATCGCTCCATTTCTCGTATGCGGCAATGATATCCAAAATGTGAGAACGCCATATTACACCGTGACCTACGGCGATGGTTTCTATATCCAATTTGCTGAGGGCTTCAAGAGCTGACTGAGTCTGCTTGCCATAGAGCATAAGGATATTGGCATAGTATTTCTTTGCCTCTTCAAGTACGGTGTGAAGGTCGTTTTCATCATCAAAACGTCGGTTGGACGCTAAGTGCTGCCCGAATGCATCATTGGAGAAAAGAATTTTTTCCTCGGGGCAGTACGTTACCATACTGTCGGGCCAATGGAGCATGGGGGTAGCCACGAACTGCAGCGTACGTTTTCCTATGGAGAAGGAATCGCCTGTTTTGACGGTCTTATACGGAAGGTCGCCGTAGCGGGCCGTAAGCCCTTTCAGCCCCTGCGGAGCGCTGGTAACAACAGTAGCGTTGGGACAGCAGTGATGAATCAGAAAATCAAGACAGCCGGAGTGGTCGGGCTCTACATGGTTTGATACAATGTAGTCGATTTTTTCCGGCGGAATAACTGAGGAAATACGTGAAATGAGCTCGTCACGGAAAGTGGCTTTGACCGTGTCAATCAGCGTGATTTTCTCGTCAATGATGAGATACGCGTTATACGACGAACCGCGGCTTGTGGTATAACCGTGAAAATTGCGCAGAGACCAGTCTATAGCGCCTACCCAGTAGACTCCGGGTTTGATTTCGATTGCCTGCATACGATACACCTTCCTTTTATCGGGATTATTTGTTTAATTATTGATTGAACCATTCATCAGCTGCCTGCACCGCATTTTCCCAGTCGGCATTGATACGGGCGGCTATGAGCTGCTTGCCTATAATATCCTCATGCAGTCCGTCATAGCCCAGCCACTCAGGAAGCTCGGCTTTTTCGCTGCTGTAGGCAGCAAAGGATTTTGCAACGTCTATATGAGGCTTTTGACGTAAAAACTCATTGAAACGGGCAAATTTTTCCTTCCACGCCGGGTCAGTAGACTCGGAGAAGGCACGCGCAATGTTGGCTGTATTCACAGGGGGCAGCGTTAGGAAAATAGGACGTATACCGTGCTCACGGCATTTTTTTTCGATAGCGTCCATATTCTGCATTGCGCTTTCGACTGAATAATCATCGGAACGCAGGTCGTTTGAACCGCCCATAATAAGCAGATATTTCGGGTGGAACGGTACGACATCACGCTCGAACCTTGCCAGCATGTCACTGGTGAGATTGCCACTCTGTGAAAGGTTTACTGCAGGGCTGTTCAAATACGTAAGCCAACTGTATTCGAGGTCTGCAGGGCCAAAGGAAATATGACCGCCGCCATGGCTTATGCTGTCACCGAAAACCGCAATCTCCCAGTTATCAGTGGGAGAGGTGCGGAAGCCTGTGCTTTTTGACCAGTTGCCTATGGGCTTTCCTGAATCGTCCAGAGAGCGAACACGCCAGTAGAACGCAGCAGGGCCCATGCGTGGGGCAGGGTCATAGAATTCAGCTATGGGAGACATATAATCAGCAACAGGTTTCATAGATGGATTTTTGTCAGGGTCATCTGAAAACACCTGTATTTCGAAGGATGCCGCATTTGATGGGCGAATCCAGCTGTAGACAGGATAAAGCATTGCACTGCCTTTGGCATTTTGATTTATCGTTCTCGGAATCGGTGCATCTATCCTCGGAAGCATCGGGTCCGTGTATAGCGGAACAAGCTCGGAGAAAGGGCTTATTGCCTGGCCGTCAAGGCTGAGCGCACGGACACGCCAGTATACGGGCCCGTTTTTCGGAAGATTGCCCTCCATTTCGTAAAGAGGCAGGCTGTATGAATTTGTGTAGACTGCTGTTGTGTGGAAAAATGCCCGTTCATTGTTATCGAGCGGGTCAATGTTTTTGATGTTTTCCTTGAAAATCTCGATTTCGTACGCAATTGCGTCAAGGTTTTTATCCCATGATAAAAGCGGTGTGCGCGAAAGCGGTTTCTGTGCGGTGGTTTGGGTGAGTCCCGAAGGCGCCGGCTGTGAAAGCGTAGAACCTGACACAGACATTGTCGGGACAAAAAGAAGAGAACCCGTGAGCAGAACGCTCATGAGCCTTGATTTTATATGACGTATTTTCCGCAGATGCGCGGCTTCTTTTCTTGTTTGATGCTTTTCATGCTTTCCTATGGTCTCCACCTTCTCTTAGGGTCACTTCCTGGCTGTACTCTTGGACGGCGGCTTTGTTTCAGCTGATGTGTGCGCTCCTTTTGCGCCAGGTCAAAGACTTTTTGTTCAATCCATGCGGGAGGCACCAGCTCGCCTTTTTCCCATTTATCTACCACAGGCGCGGGGATACGGAGCTTACTGATAAGATCCTGCGAGGAAAGCCCCGCCTGTCTGCAATATCTCGAAACATTG
>JAILNL010000174.1 GCA_024691625.1 Schwartzia sp. (in: firmicutes) | reverse complement strand
TGCTTCGTGACTTTGCTCCGAAGCTCGTGCTGGAAACTACAGGCAAGCCTTTTTTTATTGCCGAGGAGGGTATGCTGACGCCGGAGGAAAAAGAAGCATGGGGCGATGAGGTCGTAATATTTCCACCGGGAAAGCCTCCCGCCGATTATGTGAAAATGCTGGAGGACGGCTTTGAAAAGGCTGCGGATGAAGCGTGTTCCGGAAAATACGGGCTTGTGATTTTGGATGAAATCAATGTTGCCCTTTTTTTCGGAATGATAAAACGTGAGAGTGTTGAAAAATTTCTTGACGAGCTCTCCGAAGATATCGAAGTGGTATGTACGGGACGCAATGCGCCCGAGTGGCTGCTGGAAAGAGCAGACCTTGTTACGGAAATGAAGGAAATCAAGCATTACTATCAAAAGGGAATCGAAGCGCGGAAGGGAATAGAAAACTGAGCTTTGTCAGGATGGAGGCATAGGGAGTGCCCGTATTCAAAAAATCGTTATTTATGGTGTTAATCATAGCCGGGATTGCTTTGGGCTTTACCGGCTATTTTATTTCTGCCGGGCCGCAGGAAACAGTCCGACTTGACGAGGGGAGGACACCTGAAAAGGCGGCTAAGGTAACGGTATATGTGACCGGAGCGGTAAAGAGCCCGGGGGTTGTGGAGCTTTCGGCTGATGCGCGTATCGGAAAGGCAATAGAGGCATGCGGCGGCGCTCTGCCTACGGCAGATTTGGAAAATGTGAATCTTGCAAAACCCATTGCCGACGGTATGCAGATCCGTGTACCTGAAAGCGTAAAATCAGGCGGTGCAGAACCGTTCATGTCCAAATCGGCAGCATCGGGAGATTCTGTGAATATAAATACGGCAGACGCGGCAGGACTTGCTAAGCTGCCTGGAGTTGGCCCTGCTACAGCAAACAGGATAATTGAATGTCGGAATGAGCATGGTCTGTTTGAGTCTCCGGAGGATATTCAGAAGGTCCGCGGAATCGGACCATCAAAATACGAAAAAATGAAGGATAAGATAACCATATGAGAGAAGGTCAGGCACCGCTTAGTTTTCTGAACCTGCTGCTTGCTTTTTTCTGCATGGGTGTTTTTGCGGCAGAAAGTACAATGGGCGGTGAAGCATCTAAAGCGGTAATAATCCCTTTGACCGTACTGGGAGTTTTGCTGATTCCGATTATTGTATGGTGTAGAAAAAAGAGCAGTGTGTGCGCGGTTGCCATATGTGTACTGCTTTTTTGTGTGCTGGGATTTATCCGTTTTGCTCTGGCTGCGGAAATTCCTGAATCAAATGTATTTCACAGGATAGGACAGTCTGCCGAAATAACCGGAAAAGTGCTTGGGGAGGCGAGAATACAGCCTTCGATAGACGGGCGCGGTTGGCGGTTCCGTTATACGGTGGAAGCGCAGAATATAAAAAACAGTCAGGGGAAACAGGAAGCGAGTGGACGTCTTTATGTTTCAGGAACTGTCCGTCAAAGGTCGGAGCTGCCGTCCGCAAAAGAGGGAGACATTCTTCGGGTCTATGGAAAGCTGAAAAGTATTCGCGGATATAAAAATCCCGGGCAGATTGATATGACACGGCAAGCAAGGAGCCGGGGAATTACCGCCAGACTGACTGCGGAAAAAGGGACTGTACAGGTAATTCCGACAGAAGGGAATTCGTTCTTTAGAAGCCTGTCTGATATACGGAATTATTATCGGGGTGTATTGGCTGAAGCAATGCCTGAGGCGGATGCCTCGGCGGTTTTTGCAATGCTGTTCGGAGGATATGACGGTATACGTGCGGAGGTGCTGGATGCCTTTACTGCCACAGGAATAGTGCATATTCTTTCTGTATCGGGGTCGCACATTACGCTTCTTGCGGCCGTTTTTGCCTGGATTGGCAGAGTTATGAGGCTTCGTAGAGGAATAACGGCAGGTATCATATTTGCGGCCATTGTTATTTATGTGCTGCTGGCGGATTCAGTGGCTCCGGCTGTAAGGTCGGGAATAATGGGGATTTTGGCTGCTATGTCGCTTGTATGGGAAAGGGAAAAGGATGCCCGTCAGATTCTTTCTGTCACAGGTCTTTTGATGCTGCTGTGGTCTCCGTGGCTTTTGTTCGATATAAGCTTTGAGCTTTCATTTGCTGCGACTGCAGGACTTTTATATATTGCTCCTGTGATTCGTAAGCAGAAGATGTTTGAAAGAGTGCCTGCGTGGTTGTCGGGAAGCCTCGCGATTACGGTTTCTGCACAGCTTGCGGTACTTCCGATTTTGGCATGGTATTTTCATGTTGTTTCATTGAGCTCGCTTCTGGCGAACCTTCTTGTTGTGCCTATTCTTGAGATTATTATGGTTTCGGCACTTTTTGCGGGTATAGGGGCTGCTTTGCTGCCGCTGGCGGCACGTTTTATATTGGCCGCAGACAGTTTGCTTTTGGGGGCGGCATATGAAATGACAAGGGCTCTGGCTCAGCTGCCAATGAGTCAGATATATCTTCCTCCTGTA
>JAILNL010000096.1 GCA_024691625.1 Schwartzia sp. (in: firmicutes) | reverse complement strand
CCCTTCGTCCATGAATTCTTTCGAATAGATTTTACCGTCAACGGTATTAAGATAATATTCATCACCGGTAGCTACATCCCGCAGGGTAAGCATCTGTGACAGATTTCCGGATTTTGCGGTCTTCGACGGAGACGTTCCCGAGTTAAAAAACTCCGTCTGCTTGTCGTCCAAGGATTTTGTGAGTCCGCGCTGATGTTTGTCATTTGACATCATATAGGGTTGCTTCAAATCGGACTGTCCGGAGAACAGATAACGTCCATTTACCTGGGTGTTTCCATCAGCTACCAACTGCTGGACACGTACAAGCATTTCCTTTGCAATTGCCTGCATATCCGAGGTTGTATTTGTCCCCTGTGCCACATTGGATTTTTCTACTATGGTTTTCAATGCGTCACTCATATCCTGTATAGCGGAATCACTGTTTTTCATCCAGGAAATAGCCGATTTGACGTTTGTCTGATACTGGTTATTTTCCGCATAGGAATCTCCGTAGCGGAGATACTTCGAATATCCGATAGCATCATCGGAGGCACGGTGCAGCTTGTCGCCGTCACTCTGCTCCATGAGCTTCGTCTGAGCTTCATATGTGCGGTTAAGCTGTTTTAGATAACGATTTGTCATCATCATGCTTGCTACGCGCATTTCAATTCACCTTACCTTCCTACCGTACCGGTGCTGTTAATGAGTCTGTCGAGCATTTCATCCATGGTCGTAAGGCAGCGGCTGCATGCGCTGTAGCCCTGCTGGAACGTAATCATGTTGGTGAGCTCCTCATCCCAGTTAACGCCCGATGTTGCAGACCGCCATTTTTCTACTTCCTCAACCAAATCCTCCTGTGCCTGAAGATTGGATTTGCATGCCGCGGAATCAACGCCCATGGCAGTCATAATCGAGTTGTAATAAGCCTCAAAGGAGTTGGAGCCTATCGCGCATGTTGTCGCATCAAGTGAAGTATTGCCAAGGTTGAAAAGCGTACTCATAAGAACGCCGTTGGTTCCATCAGCAGTGCCATTTGGTTCTGCATCGGAAGCTGCCGGCCATGTTCCATCAGCATTCGGGCGAACAGCCCAAGCCTGGCCTGCCAGCTTCTTTTCTCCGTCCACTTCATTAAGTATTGGATTGACGTACAGCGCCTTGATGGCAAGAATGCCCTTGAGCTCCTCTGTCGTTTTTGTCCCAACGCCTGACACAGTAATCGTGACTTCACGATTTCCATCCGCATTAACAATTTTCTCGTCGGCGTATTTATATGCCTTCTCATCTGTCAATCCGTCCGAATAAGTTTCAGCGATTGTGCAGTAGTTTCCGTTAGCATCCGTGCCCCATTTATAGAGCGTTTTGTTGTCACCGAAGAAGTTAATACCTGTGGTCTTTCCAGCATCCATTCCAACGCCCTGCTGATGCTGATCGTTGAACTGCACCAAAAGGAAGGATGCCATGTCTGCCAGTTTATCGATATATTTCTTGTCCTCGGCAATGGCATCAACCTCAGCCGCCAAAATACCATTCAGCGGGTCAAACACAACTCCCGTATCGCCCAGCTCAATATTATAATCTGTGAGGCCGTAATCCTTGTTGTGCATGCCGATGACATTTCCGTCATCATCACGGGGGCCCATTTTGAGATCGATTTTCGTGATACCGTTTACGATTGTTGCACCGTTGCACACAATAGTGTACATGCTGGTATTCTTTTCCTCTGATATTGATACACTCATATAGCCAGAGAGCTCGTCTGCCAGATTATCTCTGGCATCTCTGAGGTCGTTGGCCGAGCCGCCGGCCGCCTCAAGCGCCATTATGCTTCTGTTGAGGGCTACGATATTGTCGGTAATTTCGTTAACCTTGGCAACATTTGCGGTTATGTCGTTATATAATGAAGTAATCTGCGACTGAAGCTGTTCGCCGCTGCGGTTTACACGTTCTGCGAGGATGCTTGCCTTCTCAAGTACAGCAACACGTTCGCTGACGTCGCTGTTATTTGTTGACCAGTCGGACAGTGCCTTGTAGAACTCCGTTACAGCGTTCTTGACTCCTGTATCCTTCGAGTCATTGAAAATCTCTTCAACCTTGCCATAGTTATTTTCACGTGTTGTAAGATACTTCTGCGTACCATTCTCAGCCCAGTACTTTTTGTCCGCATAAACATCGCGTGCACGCGTGATAGAAAGCGAGTCAACACCCGAACCCACATACTGCTGAGTGCCGTTGGCATATATTTTATCCGGCATAACAGCCGCCTGATTTACGCTCTGGCGGGAATATCCTACCGCACCCGCATTCGACATATTGTGTCCGACCGTGTCCAGTGCCAGACGGTTCGTACTAATGCCCCGGTACATCGTATTAAGTCCTGCAAATGTAGAACGTACTGCCATTGTATTTCACCCTTTCTAGACCGAGCGGTCGAACAATTTTTTGCCCTGAATCGCCGCATCCGGCTGTTCCGTATCATCATAGCCCGGCCCCGCCTGTGACTGTGTCATCACATGGATGCTGAACGTCAGATACTCCATATCATTCTTTAAAAGAAGCCTGCTGCCCGAGCCGATTTTACGGATTTTTTCCAAAAGTTCCGTCAGACGCCCGAGATAATCCTTCGCTTCCATTTTTTCTTTTGAATACGGCTGATGCTTTAAGAATTCATTTACATTTTCGCATCCGGCTTTTTTCAGAAGATCCTCCTTCTGTTTTTCAAAAACCGAAAGCTGCCTTAACAGTCCATCGACGGTCTGCGTAGTCTCAGAGACACGCCGGCCGTCGAGATTTGCCTTTAATGCTTCCCGCTGCGCCTGGGCTGCAGCCTCAAGTTTCATCGAGAGGGCAAGCTCCGCACGCAGTATTTTTATAATCTCATCCATTCCGTAACCTCACGCCTCGAAATCGAAGTTCTTATGCTGCGTTACGATTTCCTGCCCTTTCTGCCCGTATGCAGGCTCCACTGTGGAGTTGCCTATACGGTTCAGGTGATACTGTACTGCGCCCAGCGCGCTCTTAATGAGGAATTCATTTTCCTCACTTTTCTGATTGGCTTTCTCTACGAGATCGCCAAGTTTTTTATGGAGTTCCCCGAGGCGCGGCGAGTATTCCGCGGGGCTTATCTCCGTGACTTCCTTCATTGTCATTTCGGGGCGTAATGATTTTTCTGACTTGCAAAGCTTAAGGAGTACACCCCGGCGCTCTTCCTCGAGCTTATGAATCCGGTCAATGATTGTCTGCTCAACGTCAAGCAGCTTGTCCAGTTTTTCAAGCTGAACCATGACGAGCACAGCATGCTTCTCCTGTGCTATTTTCAGAAGCTGACCATAGGCCTCCGTCAGTGCTTCCAGCACTTTAACAAGTTCCTGCCACATAAGCCTCGTCCCGCCTTATCAGTAACGCATGTTCAGCATGCTTGCAGCAACAGCCTTCTCATCGATTTTATACGTTCCTGCGGAAATCTGGCTTTCCAGCTCCTCAACTCTGTCCATACGGACATCGTCCTTCTTTGAGCGGATCTTCTGCAGTATTGCACTGAAATCCTGTGCCTGTGTCGAAAGCTGCACAGAGCTGGATTCTGCAGATTTTGTTACCGGTTTTCTTCCCTTCGTTCCGCCTACAGCCTGTGCCCCATAAACGCTTGCGAGGGACTGGATATGATTGTTGATAAACATGGTTTACACCGTCCTTGCTAAAGGGTTTTACCCTTGTTTTTCTTTCTGCATATGAATCGAAAAAAAAAGCGGGATTCTTAACTCCCGCTTTTCGTCATTTTTATGCATTTATATGCAATTATCTCGTTAAATCTCTTTTTTTCTCTCTTTTTTACCCTAAATCATATTTTGAAAACATTTAGGAAAGCTTTTTGCCCATATCGCGTGAATACATTCCCGATCCTTTTTTAGCCGCCGGCGCAGGTGCTTTGGCAACCATCTTTTTCTGCGTCTGCTGCATCTGCTTTGCAAGCTCACCGTTGCATTTTTCGCAGAAGCGGCCGCTTGTGATAGGTGCTCCGCAGGATTCGCACGGATACTCGAGCTGAACGCCGTCCGTAACAAAACGTCCCTCTCGGATCATACGCATAACGAGCTTCTCTTTTACGTTGAGTGCCTCGCAGATCTGTTTTACCGTAGAATGCGGGTTATCACGGACATAAGAAGAAATTTCCTGCATCTGGTCCTGCTGTTTTTCATAGCAGTCGCGGCATACCCCGATTCCCGTATCAACAAAAACTCGTCCGCATTCCGAGCAGTTTTTCAATGTATTTGCCATATTAATCACTCCTGTGTCCAAAATCAATTTTTATTATTTGTCTATCTATTATAACTCAAGTAAGCGCCTTTGCCAATGAAAAAACATACTGTTTGCTTTCTAACATAACATGGTTGATTGTAAAATGAAATGCAACACCCAAAAATAGCAGTACATGTTGTTTTCCTGTATGATATATGCGACCAAACAAAATCAGAAAGGATGATCAACATGACTGCTACCCACCATGATACCACACCTAAAAACTCTTT
>JAILNL010000201.1 GCA_024691625.1 Schwartzia sp. (in: firmicutes) | reverse complement strand
ATAGTTTTGAGAGAGCAATCTTTCAATTAAATATCCGGTGACGATGCCTACGTGGATCCACCTGTTCCCATTCCGAACACAGTAGTTAAGCACGTAGAGGCCGAAAGTACTTGGCTGGAGACGGCCTGGGAGGATAGGAAGCTGCCGGTTAATAGGCTGATAATTTCAGCCTTACATGGCGGGTGTGGTGAAGTGGTTAACACACTGGATTGTGGCTCCAGCATGCATGGGTTCGATCCCCATCACTCGCCCCATTTTTTTAGGGGTATAGCTCAATTGGTAGAGTAGTGGTCTCCAAAACCATTGGTTGAGGGTTCAAGTCCTTCTGCCCCTGCCATTTGCAATTTCTTAACTTTAATATATGGTGGAGTTTTTTGGTAAGCTGGAGTGGTACTCAAGTGGCTGAAGAGGACGGTTTGCTAAATCGTTAGTGTGCGCAAGCGCAGCGAGGGTTCAAATCCCTCCCACTCCGCCAGTGAAATCCTGACCCGGACTGTGTCCGGGTTTTTTGATGTCTAAAAACAATGCATTAAATGTAATACTTGTATTTCAAGAATGGACTTGTGTTTTATTCTATGCTAGAATCATTCTGTTGACATTGATTACTAAGTTAAGGGAGCGGGTTGTTATGGTATCTGAACAGATGTATGAATTAGGAACAAAGAAGTCTACTATTCGTACGATTTTTGAATACGGGCGTAAACGTGCGGCAGAGGTTGGTGAGGAAAATATTTATGATTTCAGCCTTGGCAATCCGAATGTTCCTTCGCCTGAATTTATAAAGAAGGCTATTATTGATATTGTAAATGAAACAGATCCTGTAGCTGTTCACGGCTATACAATTGCACCGGGAAACGCAGAGGTGCGTGAGGTTCTTGCAAAAAGCATCAATGACAGGCAGGGGACTTCTTTTTCGGGAAAGAATCTGTTCATGACATCGGGTGCTGCTGCCGCGATTACCATTACATTCAAGGCCTTATCAGAGCCGGGGGATGAGTTTTTGACTTTTGCTCCATTCTTTCCTGAGTATCGTTGCTTTGTTGAGTCTACAGGAGCAAAGCTTGTCGTAACTCCTGCCCGCACGGAGGATTTTCAGATTGATTTTGGTGCTTTTGAAAAGCTTATCAATCCAAAGACTAAAGCCGTTATCGTTAATTCTCCGAACAATCCAAGCGGAGTTGTTTATTCGGTTGAGACGATTAATATGCTGACGGATCTTTTGCGTACAAAGGAAAAGGAATACGGACATCCGATTTTCCTGATTTCAGATGAACCGTACAGAGAAATAGCTTATGACGGAATTGAGGTTCCGTATCTTACTAAGTACTATGATGATACGATTGTCTGCTACTCGTACAGCAAGTCTTTTTCACTTCCGGGAGAACGTATCGGATACATTGTTGTTCCGGATACCGTTGCTGATTTTGGTAAAGTGTATGGAGCTATTGCGGGTGCCGGGCGTATACTTACGCATGTAAATGCTCCATCTCTGTTCCAGCTTGTTGTAGCACGCTGCGCAGGGATGCCGTCAGATATTTCCACCTATGAGAAAAACGGTAAGCTGTTGTATCAGGGACTTATAGATGCCGGATTTACATGTCTGAAGCCTCAGGGCGCATTTTATCTTTTTCCGAAATGTCTTGAGGAAGATGATTATGCTTTCTGTGAACGTGCGAAAAAATATGATTTGCTCCTTGTTCCGGGAACGGATTTTGGATGTCCGGGGTATTTCCGCGCAGCATACTGCATAAAAACGGAGACTATTGAACGTTCGCTGCCTGTATTCAAAAAGTTGGCAGAGGATTACAGGAATAATTAAAATACCCCTTGACTTTGAGCATATTATTTAATAAAATATTTGGGTATGAGACTGCAGTCTAAGTTTCCATAAGCCCCGGAGGCGAGGACAAGGCGGTTTCCAATGAATTTTGTTGATTGAAATTTATTAGGAGGGAATGTGCATGAAGACGACCTTCATGGCAAACGCAGCAAACGTTGAGCGTAAATGGTACGTTGTAGACGCAGCTGGCCAGACGGTAGGCAGACTCGCTGCTGAAGTTGCTAAAGTACTTCGCGGCAAACATAAACCGACATTCACACCGCATGTTGATACTGGTGATTTTGTTATTGTCATCAATGCGGACAAAGCCGTATTCACGGGCAAGAAACTTACGAAGAAGATTTATTTCCGTCATTCCGGTTACACGGGCGGCACGACTTTCACGCCGGCAGGACAGATGATGGAGAAGATGCCGACTCGCGTTATCGAGCTTGCTGTTAAAGGCATGCTTCCGAAGAACCACCTCGGCGCTCAGATGTATCGCAAGCTCAACGTCTATGCAGGTGCAGAGCATCCGCATGCTGCACAGAAGCCGGAAGAGCTTAAATTGAACTAAGACTGGAAGAGGAGGAACAATTTTTATGGCATTAGTCAGCTACTACGGCACAGGCCGCAGAAAAACTTCGGTTGCCAGAGTTCGCCTGGTTCCAGGTGAAGGCAAAGTAATCATCAACGGCCGTGATATGGAAGAATATTTCGGTCTTAAGACACTCGAACTCATCGTTCGTCAGCCGCTCGTTCTGACGGAGATGACGGATAAATACGACGTCGTTGCACGCGTTGCAGGCGGCGGTGCATCCGGCCAGGCAGGCGCAATCCGCCATGGCATTTCCCGTGCTCTTCTCGAGCTCGACGGTGAACTTCGTCCGGCTCTGAAAAAAGCTGGTTTCCTTACACGCGATCCGCGTGAAAAAGAGCGCCGCAAATACGGTCTCAAAAAAGCTCGCAAAGCAAGCCAGTTCTCGAAACGTTAATATCGATTTCGAATATACAGCCCGTCGGCTTATGCCGGCGGGTTTTTCTGTTTACGAATTTATTGCATGATTTCTCTGCTGTGGTTGGCATAGCGAGTGCATCGTGGTACAATAAAAAAGAATGGCTTCTGCACATAAGGAAATGAGGCGGATTGAATAAGTGATTAAATTGGAAAAATGGTTTGCATTTGAGGAACGGAGAACTAATTTTAGGACGGAGATTATCGCAGGTGTGACGACCTTTCTGTCCATGCTGTATATTGTTATTGTAAATTCAACCACCTACAGTCAGGGTGGAATGGATTTCGGCGGTGTTTATCTTGCGACGATAATCGCAACGATGATTGCTACTCTTATCATGGGAATCGTTGCTAATTATCCGATAGCGATTGCCCCCGGTATAGGTATCAATGCGTATCTTGTGTATACGGTCATCATTTCTCAGGGCGTACCTTGGCAGGATGCTTTAGGTCTTGCCTGCACAGCCTCGGCGATTTTTATTGCATTGTCGGTGTCGAGATTCAGACAGATGCTTATCGATTCTATTCCGGAGTCATTGAAGGCTGCGATGGGAGCAGGCATAGGGCTTTTTATAGCTCTGATCGGTCTTGTAAACGGACATCTTGTTATGCCGTCACCGGCAACGCTGGTTACGTTGGGAAGTTTTTCCGATCCTACGGCATATCTTACGGTGCTGGGACTTGTTGTAACGATGGGACTCATGGTTATGCGAATTAACAGCGCTATTTTTCTTGGTATGATTTTTACGGCTGTTGTTGCTTATGCACAAGGATTCCTGGAGCTACCGGCAACGCCGTTCGCGCTTCCGTCCGGATTAAATCAGACTTTTATGGGTCTGCGTTTTGATTCGGTAACGGTGTTTCCTATGGTTGTATTTACGCTATTGCTCGTGACACTTTTTGATACGACGGGAACAATGCTTGGTGTCGGAAGACAGGCAGGCATAATTCGCGATGGTAAATTCCCAAATTTACAGAGCGCTCTTCTGGCGGATTCCATCGGAAGTTTTATAGGTGCTTTTGTGGGAACGGGACCGACAAGCGCTTATGTTGAGTCGGGAACCGGTGTTGCGGCCGGCGGACGCACGGGATTTGCGTCTGTTGTGACGGCTGCGCTTTTCTTGCTCCTTGTTTTCTGCGAGCCGCTGGCAAAGTCTATTTCGGCAGTTGCGGCTATTTCTGCCCCGGCATTGATTTTGGTCGGTGCTTTTATGATGGACAGCCTGAGAGATATAGACTGGCTTGATTCAACTGAGTCATTCCCGGCTTTCTTTACGGCGATTTTGATGCCGATGACCTACAGTATTGCTAATGGTGTGGGTATTGGTTTTATATTATATGCTTTGTTAAAGACACTTTCAGGAAAATGGCGTGAGGTGCATCCGCTGATGTATCTTTTGGCCGTTATGTTTATCATACAGCTTGCTTTCTCTTGATAGAAATCAGGCCGTACAAGAAAGGGAAGATTGGATGAAGGTTATCACGAAACACACGGCTGTACTTTTACTGCTGGGTATGGCGCTTACAGTTCTGCCGTCAGGAGCAGAGGCACGTCATGGAGTTTATGATGCAAAGGCGGATACGAAGGTAACGACTGACCAGCATAATTCAACTGCGGTTTCGACAGAGAAACGGAGTCTTAAAGACCGTATCAATTCTATTCTCCATCCTGAGCAGCAGGAAAAACCGCATAAAGTGTTTGGTGTATTGGCACCGGTGGATTTTACCAATGAGGAAATACTGGGGCAGCCTATGGCTACTCAGGAGCAGTGTGTGGAGTATCTTTTAAGCAATAATCCGTATCCGAATATTACGGTTACACCTGAGGATCTTGTTGCTTATTATTATGAAGAAGGCGAACGCGAGGGGGTACGTCCTGATGTGGCCTTTGCGCAGGCATTGAAGGAAACAGGATTCTTCCGTTATGGAGGGACTGTTACCCCTGACCAGAATAACTATTGCGGGCTGGGAACAACGAGCGCTGCTGTCAAGGGAATGTATTTCCCATCGGCGCAGATTGGTGTTCGCGCGCATATACAGCATCTGTTGGCGTATGCGTCTACAAAAAAGCCGGCGGAAGAGGTCGTTGATCCGCGATACGAACTGGTGCGTGATATGTATGGACACCAGACGCTGGCTACATGGACCGATTTGAACGGCCGTTGGGCCGTACCAGGATATACTTATGGTCAGAGTATCATGAGTATGTTTCATCAGATTCTGCAGGAACCTTGATAGGAAGAGGGTCTGATTCATGTTGGAGAAGCTGATGCAGCAAAAAGGAAATATTGGGCTTGGAAAGAATCCGTCGGGACGCTTTCGCGAGATGATAGATGTGCTGCGGCGGCGGGATCTTCTTCATGGTATTACACCGGAAAAAATCCGTCAGATTCTTGAGGATCTTGGGCCAACATTTGTAAAGTTCGGGCAGATAATGAGTATGCGCCCCGACTTCCTGCCGCAGGAATACTGCGACGAGCTCGCAAAGCTGCAGATGAGTGTAAAGCCTCTGCCGTTTGAGACAATAAAGGAAATCGTGGAGAATGAATACCACTGCCGGTGGCCTCAGATTTTTTCATCAATTAGTGAAGAGGCCCTGGGCTCCGCTTCTATCGCTCAGGTACACCGTGCTGTCCTTAAAAGCGGGGAACGCGTGGTTCTGAAGGTACAAAGGCCCGGAATTTATGATATCATGTCACAGGATATAGTTCTTCTGAAGCGTGCTGCCAAGCTGCTGCAGGTAGCGGGTGGAAAAGAGCTGATAGATTTCAGTCTTGTGCTTGATGAAATGTGGATGATTGCAAAGCAGGAAATGGACTTCCTCATGGAAGCAGGGCATCTTGAAGAATTTCGCCAGATGAACTCTTCCGAGAAGAATGTCGAATGTCCTAAGGTCTACCACAACCTTACGACTGCACGAATTCTCGTCATGGAGTATATAGATGGTATCCGTATTGATGACATGGAAAAGCTCCGGGAAAAGGGCTTTGATATGGATCAGCTTGGAAGAAGGCTGGGAGAAAATTATGTCAAGCAAATGGTTGAAGACGGATATTTTCATGCCGACCCGCATCCGGGGAATATATGGATACGAAACGGTAAGATAGTTTGGCTTGATCTTGGTATGATGGGACGTCTTTCCACGCAGGACCGTGCGGCACTGCGAAAGGCAGTATTTGCCCTTGCGAATCAGGATA
>JAILNL010000150.1 GCA_024691625.1 Schwartzia sp. (in: firmicutes) | reverse complement strand
AAGTTTATGAATTGGGCGGACTCCGGTCAGGAGATTGCGCGTATTACTCCTATGCATGTCCATACGGAGCATGAATGTATGGAATGTCATCAGGCACACTGCCACGACGGAGAAGAGCTCTGCGAGAGCTGCAGACAGCTCCTCGAAAAGGTAACGGGTGAAAAAGCGCAAAGCTGATCTGTCTATGACAAAACTAACTCCTGCTGCATTGTTGCGGCAGGAGTTTTTTATTGGTATTATATTTATTTGGAGTATTTATTGAGTGGGCTAGGAGGGATGAAGTGTCCATCGGTTTTGATCATCATGACAAGACGTATTTGAAGATTGCGATGCCTGCATCCGTCGAGAGCCTGTGTATGATTCTTTTGGCATCGGCGGACATGATAATGGTAGGCACGCTGGGAGCGGAGGCAATAGCGGCAGTGTCTATTTTCATGCAGCCGCGGCTTGTACTGTTCTGCTTCTCACGTTCCGCGGCGGCGGCATTGACTCTGCTGGCTTCGCGGTATGCGGGGCGGGGCGAACGTATAGAGGCGGCGGATCTCTTGAAGCAGATGCTTGGTGTGAGCTGCGTGTTTTTCATGCTGCTTCATCTGGTGTTCTGGTATTTCCTGCAGGATATACTGACACTTATGGGAGCAGAGCCGGATTATATTGCTCTCGCTATGGATTATGCGAATATTGCCACGGCGGCGGCGTATATTTCATCAGTGACCTATGTTTTGCAGGCTATACAGCTGGGCTTCGGAAGGACATCAGAGATTATGCGGACGAATCTCATCGGAAACGGTGTGAATATAGCCGCGAACTTCTTTTTGATTTTCGGTATCGGTCCGTTCCCGGCCATGGGCGTTGCGGGTGCTGCTCTCGGCACGGTCATCGGAACGCTTTCGACCATAGCCATGACTTGCATGGAAATGAAGAAGGAGGAGTTCTTCGCATGGCGGAAGGAATGCAGCTGGCTTCCTGACCGCGAGCGTTGGAAATCCTTTATGCCTGTCTATTTGAGCGTTTTTAGCGAGCAGGGCTGTGAGCGCGCGGGCATGGTTATCTTTACGCGTATTGCGGCAGGCCTGGGGACGGTTCCTTTTGCAGTTCACAGTATCTGTATGAACATAGCGGATATCTACTATGATTTCGCACAGGGACCTGGCAAGGCCAGCATGGTGCTGGCAGGGCAGGCGTGTGGCAAGAGAGACGTCAATGAGTGGCATACCTATCGAAATGTAGGCGTAAAGCTGACGTTTATCTTTTCGTGCATTTCATGCGTCCTGACGATTCTCTTCCATGATGAGCTGTATCTTTTATTCATGTCGGACGGAAGAGGTATCGAGCTGGCGGCGGTTGTTCTCATGATTCGCGCATTTGTTTCGTTTCCGGAAGGGCATGCCATTACGTGTGCCAGCATTTTGCGTGCAAGCGGGCAGACGGCTTCGGTGGCAGCGTATTCGTTTATCTCGGTGACGATACTGCGCCCAATCATCACATGGCTTTTGACGTATCCTTTGGGCTTTGGGCTCATAGGCTGCTGGATGGCTCTTGCATTCGATCAGACGACGAGAGGCACCTGTGCGACGATACTTTTGCGCAGGCTGCATAACAGGATTCATCTGGAAATGGAAAAAGAAATTAAGTAAAAAAGACGTTCACGAAGAAAACTTCGTGAACGTCTTTTTTTATTACATTCCCATATAAATAAGCCGTACTGCAACTGCAAACACTGCAAGGGAAAGAAGTACGAGAATGGTGCGGGGCTTCGTCTGTTTTGATATCCTTGCGCCAATCTGCGCGCCCATCGCCGCTCCTGCTCCTATACAGAGGGCGGGGAGCCATATCACATGGTCCAGAATGGCGTGAGAGACGAGGCCGATTGAGGATGAAACGGCGAGAACGAACTGGGAGGTCGCCGTAGCGATGTGAGTGGGAAAGCCCAGAACGTAAACCATGAGAGGTACATGTATTATTCCGCCGCCGATACCGAACATGCTGGCAATGAATCCCACACCGCCGGAGCATATAATACCGAGGGGGCGGTTATAGGTAAAGCCCGGTTCGATTTCCATAGCTGCGCTGCTGTCCTTTTTGCGTGTATTGTTCCAGTACATGAGGGCCGCCATGCAGAAGAGAAAGCAGCCGTAGTAAAAATCAAGTGATTTTCCTGTGAAGCGGTCTGCGGCGTAGGAGCCGAGGAAGGCACCGGGGAGTGTAGCAATCGCAAATGGCACGGCAGCGTGATAAAATACCCGCTTCTGACGCACGTAGGCAATCGTGCCGGAAAGCGCGTTGGTGAAAACGACGAACAGAGAGGTTCCGACAATCTGCGCAGCCGTTTTGAAATAGGGATAGATACAGCCGTCCGACATGAAGAAAATGAAGAAGGGAACGAGTATAAGACCGCCGCCTATGCCCACAAGAGTACCGAATGTACCGACACCTATGCCGAGCAGAAGAAAGATGATATATTCCATAATTAAGTCCTTTCAAAGAAACAAGCCACTGTATACATAGTAGTATACAGCGGCTCTCAGGACTTTGTCGAGTTATGAACGCGCCGGAAGAAATCTTGCCAGCGTCTTGTAGAGCTTCACGACGTCTATAGGTTTTGCAAGGTGCTCGTTCATTCCTGCTTCCTGCGAGTTGCGCAGGTCTTCCTCAAAGGCATTTGCTGTCATTGCTATGATAGGTATGGTCTTCGCCTGCGGATGTGAGGAAGCGCGTATGCCTTTCGTTGCTTCGTATCCGTTTTTGACAGGCATCTGTATATCCATGAGTATGAGGTCAAAGGTGCCTTCCTCTGCGGCGAGGAATTTATCAATGGCGACCTGTCCGTCCGTTGCCGAGGTGACTTTGATTCCCGTGTCTTCAAGCAGCATGGTGGCGATTTCGAGATTCAGAGCGTTATCCTCTGCTATGAGCACATGAGCACCGGTGAAATCGTATTTTGCCGGCTCATCTGCCTGTGCGCTTACCTGCGGAGGAATACGGACAACAGGTATTTCTATGGTAAATTTTGAGCCTTCGCCCGGCTTTGTTTCCAGATAAATCCGTCCGTGCATGAGCTCCGTCAGGTTTTTGGTAATGGAGAGGCCGAGGCCGCTGCCGCCGTATTTTTGGAAGGTCTGGGCGGAAGCCTGCTCAAAGGGCTTGAACAGGCGGCTTCTGAACTCGTCATTCATGCCGATTCCGTTGTCCTGCACTACAAATACGAGGTCAGCAGAATTTTCCGTGATGTTTTTTTCGTGAAACTCGACGCGTATCTTACCGTTTTCGGGAGTGAATTTAACGGCGTTTGAAATCAGATTCAGGAGAATCTGGTTGATACGGTTCTGGTCTCCGCGGAACTCATTATCCTGAGTGTCGCATACGACTTCGTAGGTGATTTTTTTCAGGTTGCACTGCGGAATGTACATTTCATGCACCGTAGAAACGGATTCCGACAGCTTGAAGGGTGCGTCTTTTATGGTGAGCTTGTTGTTTTCGATTGCGGACATGTCAAGGATGTCGTTTATAATCGAGAGAAGCGCCTGAGATGACAGGCGTATTTTCTTCAGATAATCGCTGACAGTATCGCGGTTTTCCGGGTGGTTCAGCGCGATGTTCGTAAAGCCCAGTATGGCGTTCATTGGAGTCCTTAGCTCATGGCTCATGCGGGCAAGGAATCGGCTTTTTGACTGATTGGCAAATTCCACAAGGGCAATGGCATCGGTAAGCTCTGCATTCTTTTCCTCGAGAATCTGCATGTTTCTGTACCGTGTGAAGAAGTCCGAGAAAATCATATGGACAATCAAAATCAGAAGAATGCCGATAACTACGAAGGCAAGACGGTATTTATAAAAGTAGTCTATGAGCTCGGGAGTCCAGTACGGGTCCTTGGTGTGGGAGAGAATGATATCCTGCCGCACGTCAATGGGAATCGTGAGGAGTCCTTTGTTTATTATGGAAACTAATTCAGGGTTAACCTTATCGGAGATACCGAGGCAGTATTCCTGCGGTGTGATGGTAGCCGGAATCGTCATGAGGTCATCATAGCGGTGACGGAGCAGCATGAAATTTATTGTATAGATATCCATAAGCGCAAGGTCTGCCTTTCCGTCACGGACTGCGTCCAGACACTCATCCTGCGTCCGGAATATTATCGGGGAATAGCCCGGATAGTTTTTGTCCAGGAACTGCTGTGTTCCTTTTGAATAGGCAGGCATGGCGACGGAGTGCCAGTCGGTCATGGAATATGAACGGTCACGATGTCCTACGAAGCCAAAGGCGCTGGAGACATACGGGCGTGTAAGACGCATACCTCCGACGTCTGTGCGGTTTGGAAGATATCTCATACCGAGGATAGCGTCGGGAGTGTCAGGGCTGTTCACATACTGAGCAGGCAGAACGGATTCGTCCGAGTGCTTTACAAATGTGAAGGTCATACCCAGGCGCTGGCCGAGCTGGGTAAAGATATCAATGGCAATACCTGCGGGCTCTCCTGTGGAGGAATCCGTGTACATGAACGGAGGTCGCTCATAATATCCGATTTCAAAATCCGGGTGCTCTGCAATCCAGCGAAGCTCTTCGCGGGTGAGAGAAGGATGGGAAAAGGTATTGCTGTGGTAAGCGTTTATGGTGAGGTCAGGCCGCGGAGGGAAGTTTTCGGGAGCCGTGTGGCGCTTGGCCATGAGCCAGTAAGTCGAAAGCTCTGTGGGAAAGTTATCCTTGCGGTCGAGAGACACAACGGTCCAGGAGGTGTCATAGCCCAGATATCCGACAATGCGGTAATCCGGAGTTCCGAAAAACAGACTTGCGAGAGCGATGTCTGCACGGTTGGTATCAAGGGCATTAAAAACCTCCCTGTGGTTGGTACAGGGTACCGGCGTATACGAAAAACCTGTCTGCTCCGCGTATCTCCGCAGAGTTTTTTCTTCATCGGAATTTGAAATCACAGCTATACTGCTGCCGTTAAAATTGGCATAATCCTCATAGTAGAAACGGTCGGAGTTTATGTGCGTGTAAAGAGCAAGGGGTTCCTCTGTGAGAAGCGTAAAGAAAAGATGGTCTGAGGACGGTTCATGGGGGCCGAAGCCTATGGCTGTATCTATTTTGCCGTCACGCACGGCAGCAATCATTTCTTCGTTGGATTTGAAGGGAACATATTCGCACTGCCAGTTGGTGTACTTTGTGATTTCAGTAAACCAGGCAATAGCATAGCCGCTCATTTTTCCGCTGATTTTATACTGTGAAAAGCCCGGTGTCGGAACGAAGCCAACACGAATAGACTCACCGACGGCGGATGCGTTCATCGGAGAAATAATCATAATAAGAAAAAAAATAAATACGGCCGCGGCTCTGCGCATAGAAATCACATCCTTGACTGATACACCTGAATGAACGTGGTTTTTCCGTTATATGCGGAAATGCAGATAAGAGTGCGTTATGTCCCGGTCCTTTTTATGAATATATGAAAAATTTTTCCTATAATAATATGATTTACATCATACTTAATTTATTCGACTTAATTATCCTTTTTCCTGCATTGACATGCTACAATTAAATAAAGAATTTTATGCTTAAATGAGGGGGGCGGTATGATGGCGGAAAATGCTGTGAAGGTAAGGGCTGCAGCACTGTGTATGGCGCTTTTTGTTTTTATGACGTCATGTTATGCCGCGCCGTCAGATTTTTTTGTGGATATTGACGCGTCACATACAGAAAAAGCTCCGCGGCCGCAGGATGATTTTTATCTTTCCGTGAATTATGAATGGATAAAGGATACACCGTTGGCGGCAGGGCAGGCATCAAAAAATATGTTTTCTTCATTGGAGGAGAAAACAGGGGGGATTCTGGGACGCATAACGACTGCGGCGACACTTGAACCGAAGAGAAATGCGGATTTTGCCCGCATAGCTGCGCTTTATGCATGCGTAAACGACGACAGAGGACGGGAAAGGGCAGGATTTGGAGAGTTGGCGGAGATTTTCGCCGGAATTGAGGCATGCAGCACTCCGCAGGAGTATGCGGAGACAATGGGAGCACTCATGGGCGAGTATCAGTTTGCGGACTGGTTCGGAGGTTTTGCCGTGGAGCGTGACCGCTTTGATGGCAGCAGATGCATTCCGGTGTGGGGAGTGCCGCAGCCGGGGCTGGGCAGGGAGTTTATGTCTGATTCCGGGAATCGTGAAAAGATAGAGCTTTATCGGAAGTACATAAAAAGTCTGCTGGTTTTGTACGGCAGAAGTGAAGCTGAGGCCGAGGAAGCGGCTGAAGGGATTCTCTCAATACAGAGGACTATGGCAGAACTGCAGGAGCCTTTGGAAAAGCGAAATAACCCGTCAGGGATTGAACGTGGAAATATAGATTATCTTTCGTCGCTTTATACGAATATAGATATTCGCCCTGTGCTGGAGGCAGCGGGGATAGGAGAAGCTTCGGGAGTTGCCGCTTTTGACATACGTGAGCCTGAGCTCATATGCTGCGCGGATTCTTTTATGGAACAGGGAAATCTGCAGGTGATGAAGGATTATGCCATAGTCCGTATTATATTTGCTTTTGACAGAGAGCTTACACCTGAGATTCGCGACATGGCTGATGAGTTTTCTGCCGCTGTAGATGAAACGAGGCGCTGTCTTAATCCGTATGAAAGAGCAGAGTACAGCCAGCGGCAGACTGAAAGGCTTCTTCCGGAGCTTTACGGACGGCAGTATGCCGCTCTGACGTATGATGAAGAAACAAAAAGAGAGATACTTTCTTTTGCAGAAGAAATGAAGGAAATTTACCGCAAAAGGGTTGAAGCAGCGGACTGGCTCAGCATGGCGACAAAAAAATACGCAAAGGAAAAGCTGGACAGACTTGCAGTACGGATTGGCGCGCCTGAAAAATGGGCAGAGTATGCGGATTCGTTTGAAATAGAAAGACCGGCTGAGGGGGGAGTGCTGATAGACAATGTGCTTTCTCTTTACAGAGTACGCGCGACGGCACATAAAGATCAGCTTTTGCGTCCATTTGATGCTTCTGAATGGGGCTTTTTGCCGCAGACGGTGAATGCTTTTTACCGGCCCTGCACGAATGAAATCATTATTCCCTCTGCCATGCTGCAGGCTCCATTTTATGATAAAAATGCAGACCGTACAGATAATCTCGGAGGTATCGGAATGATACTGGCTCATGAGATAAGTCATTCCTTTGACGGTATCGGCGCACAGTTTGATGCTGATGGGGTTCAGCGTTCGTGGTGGACAGAGGAAGACCGGGCCGCGTATAAGGAAAGAATTGATTCTATCGCGGCATTTTACGGCAGATACGTTGCAGAAGATGGGATGCGGACAAACGGTGAACAGACACTGGCTGAAAATATTGCCGACCTTGGCGGAATTTCCGTGGTAACGGAGATGGTCGGAGATGATAAGGAAGCTCTAAGAAGGCTTTATGTAAAAATTGCCAAATGCTGGCGTGCAAAAGCCGGGAGCTCTGCATGGCGGAGAATGGCGGCAGGCACGCATCCGTTTCAGTATGTGAGAATTAACGGGGCAATGAGCTCGGCCGAGGGCTTTTGCCGTGCCTTTGATGTACGTCCCGGGGACGGAATGTATGTGCCGCCCGAGGAACGGGTAAGGCTTTGGTGAAAATAAAAATGGAGCTGTGAAAAATGCGAAAGCATTCTATCAACAGCTCCATTTTTATTTTATTCTCCAACCATCATCTTGATAATTTCTTTATCCGTTTCTGCCATTCCTACACGTCCGAGACGGCTGATGTTTCTTATGGTATTTTCTACACCTTTGAGTACCAGTCCGTCACCGCCGTAGAACTGCTGGCCGTTGCGGTACATTTCAAAGCCCATGATACCCGCGTCAACTGCAGCGGAGATTTTCGCCGCACAGGAGGCCTTTGCGCCGTCGCATACGATACCCGACGTGATAGCGAGGGCATTTACGATGGTGTGTATGATGGATTTGTAATCCCCTGCAACAAGATAGGCGATACCCGCTCCCGCGCCTGCGCCTGCGCTGACAGCACCACAGTAAGCGGAAAGGCGTCCTATGCCTTCCTTTTCATGCAGGGTAACGAGGTTCGAAATCAGGAGCGCACGGTAGAGCTGCTCCCGGCTTGCGTTCAGCTCCTTTGCGTATTCGATAACAGGCAGGGAGACCGTCATGCCTTGATTTCCGCTGCCGGAGTTGATGACGACAGGCATGTCGCAGCCGTTCATTCGGGCATCGGAGCCTGCTGCCGCCCGTGCTCTCGCACGGATGCGGATATCGTTGCCGTAGGCCTTCAAAAGAACCTTTCCGATGTTCGCACCGTAGTCGTTTTTCAGCCCTTCGTCTGCGATTGCAGTATTGTAGGCAATCTGTCTGTCGAGGAGTTCTTTTACGTCATTAAGGTCTGCCGTGGTGGCAAAGTCGTAAATGTCCTCGATGGTCATACATTCATAGTCCGGCTTGCCGGAATCCTGTTTCTCTTCTGCTTCCTTATGGAGAAGTATTTCTCCGTCCTTTTCAATCTGCACGATATTGGTATGTTCGTTTGCGACACGGATTGTCGCGGAATGGTTGTCCTTTGAGGCAGTCACGATTATATCAAGAACGTGGTTTGTATCCGCGGCGCTGACTGTGATTTCCGTTTCTTCCATATATTTTCCGAGGCCCGCACGCTGCTCGGGGGTGACATGGGCTATGACTTCAAGAAGCGCGTTTTCGTCTCCCATGAATGCGCCAGCCGCGCAGGCTGCTGCT
>JAILNL010000122.1 GCA_024691625.1 Schwartzia sp. (in: firmicutes) | reverse complement strand
GTCATAGAAGCCCTTCTCCGCAAGGTCAATAAGATTTTTAGGCGTCTGAGGTGCTTCGCCCTCGGCCAGCTCAATCTCAAATGTTCCCATGTTCGTTGTGAATACTGCAATACGGTTTGTCACTTTTGTTTCTCCTCCTATTTTTGAAGCGAAGCATACAGCTCCTACACAGAGCATTACTGCTGCCGCAATAAGTAACAATTTTTTCATTTGCTGAATCCGCCTCCCGCTGTCAATGTTCTTCGTTCTCCCGAATCAACAGGTGCCCACACGGGGATTTCCTTTCCGGGTAAAAAGAAATCAGGAGCAGGCTCCCACCTCGGATATCCGACACTGTGCATAGCCACAAGAGCCTTTACATCAGTACGCGCGCAAAATTCCTTTGCTCCGTACGTCTGCGCCGTCCCCAGCCGTCCGTCCACAGGAAAGAAAGCAATATCCGCAGTCAGTCCCTCCAGGCGTTTCATCTGTTTTCGGAATCCGTTTCTGGCAAATGCGTTGTTTTCCTCGGTATCGCCTTCCCAATGCCACCAGTTAAAATCCCCGGCATGAAAAATACGCCAGCCGTTCTTCTCCACCAGAAATGATGTTCCTTCGTCCGTCGAGTCGAACGTAGTCACACAGATACCATTATCCTCATAGCCGTCATATGTGTCAAGCCAAATAGTTTTATCCATAGGCATCTGCTTTGAAGACGTCAGCAGACGGATATCACTGGAAAGGAAAAACGCATTCGCCTTTCCCGCGTAACGTCTGATGGCAGGGTTAAAATGGTCGAAATGAGCATGTGATGCGAATATATAGAGCTCTTTGAGCTCCGGGAGCGCCTTGTCAACGGCTCCGGCAGGGTCCTGGTAATCATCGAAGATAAATCCTGTGTCTCCGAGCCGCACGAAAAAACCGCTGTTCAAAAGATATGTGATTTCCAATGCGTCCATACCGTTCTCCTTTCTCATCAAGCCTCCGCGTCAACAGGAATAATCTCGAACCGTTCCACATCAACCAGTCCGCGGTCCGTGAGCTTCAGAGCAGGTATAACAGGCAGGCTCATGAATGCCAGTGTCATAAGCGGATCGTATTCCTCGCGGACCCCCAGCTTTCTTGCACAGCTTACCATCTCCTCCGCATCGAAGGAAATATTTTCCGCGTCTCCCGTTGACATTATTCCCGCAATCGGAAGAGGCATAGAGTTCAATACCTTTCCCTTTTCAACGATTGCGATTCCACCGTGAATGCGTTCGATTTCATGTACTGCCGCCAGCATATCATCATCATCTGCACCGATAACGATAAGATTATGCGAATCATGTCCCACCGTCGACGCAATAGCTCCGCGCATAAGCCCGAAGCCCTGCAGAAGCGCGCAGGCGGATTTGCCCGAAGCATGATGGCGCTCAAAAACCGCCAGCTTCAGTATATCCCTTGCAGTATCCTGCACTGCAAGGCCGTCTTTTACAGCAACATCAATCACGCGTTTTTCCGTGACGAGCTGATGAGGCACCAGGCCGATAACATTCGCCTTTGTCCCCGAAACAGGTATCTCAAAATCCTTTTTCGAAACAGACGCAAGATGGACTGAATCAAGGATAGCAGGCGGAACCTTCTCAGGCATGCTTACGCGGAGCTTTCCTTCCTCAGCCACCAGAACACCGTTATAAAATACCTTTGCAGGCACGAAATTAACCAAATCATCATAAAGAGCAAAATCCGCCCTATATCTGGGAGCAATCATTCCGCGGTCGCGAAGCCCGAAATGCCTTGCAGCAGAAAGACTCGCCATATTTATTGCCTGATGTACCGGGATACCGTCCTTAACAGCACTGCGGACAATGGAATTTATATGTCCGCGCCGCAGCAAATCCGCAGGGTGCCGGTCGTCCGTAACAAAAATGCAGTGCGCCGCAGTACGGTCATTAATCACCGTATGGATTGCCTCAAAATTGGTCGCCGCGGTTCCCTCACGTATTTCAACGTCGATTCCAGCGGCAAGGCGAAGCTCAGCTTCCTCCGATGTAACACACTCATGGTCAGAAACAACCCCTGCAGCGGAATACGCCATCAGTTCCTTCCCTATCAACCCGGGGGCATGACCTTCAATAAGAAGATTATCCCTCATGGTCAGCTTTTTATATACCTCATCGTCCCCGTTCAGTATGCCGGGAACATTCATAAACTCCGCAAGTCCGAGCACATTGGGCTCGTCAAGCAGAGGCTCAAGGTCTTCAGCCGTCAGGACGGCGCCATTATCCTCCAGCGGCGTAGCAGGAACACAGGACGGCAGCGTAAAATACACGGAAAGAGGAAGCTGCTTCGCAGACTCCATCATATACCGTATACCTTCTATACCCGCTACATTCGCGATTTCATGAGGATCAGTAATTACAGCTGTCGTTCCGAGAGGTACCACGGCACGCGCAAACTCCGGCGGACAAAGCATGGAGCTTTCTATATGGACATGCCCGTCTATAAATCCGGGGATTGCATATCTCCCATCGGCATACACATAGTCTCTGCCCTCGTACTCACCTATTCCGGCAATATGTCCCTGATCTATTGCGATATCCGCGTCAACAAAATCACCCAGAAGAGAACGGAATACCCGCGCATTCTTTATAACAAGCTCTGCCGGCTCAAGTCCCTGTGCAACACGCACAAAACGCTTCAAGTCTTTAATCATTTTCTGCTCCTGTCTTTTCTCTTTCTACTGCCATACGTTCCCTGCGTTCCCTGAGCATTTCCTCAAGACGTATGCCAGGCAGCGTAAATCCTCTGCCCATGACCTCGTTCGCATCCATGACAATCATAAGGGAATCCGGGTCTATGGCATGTGCTATGTCCTTTATTCTTGCAATCTGAGTGAGACTCACAACCACGAAAAGGACCTGCTTTTTCTTATGCAGGAATGCTCCCTCGCCGTCAAGGAAGGTTACGCCGCGGCCAACCTCGCTCAAAATACCCTCGGCAATTATGCGGGTACGGTCTGAAATCAGAATAAGTACCTTTCTGTGGTTAAAGCCCGCGACCACCTTGTCCGTGAGTGTTCCGCTCATGAACATGGAAATAAGGGTATACATGGCAGGTACAACACCGAACATTACAGCGGAAGCCGCCATTATAACGCAGTTAAAGGCGAAGATAACTCCGCCCATGTTGAATGAATAATATTTTTTGATTATAGCCGCAACGATATCCAGACCGCCGGAGCTTCCGTTCATACGAAAAATAATTCCGTAGCCGATACCGTTGAACACGCCGCCGAAAAGCGCGGCAAGCATCGGGTCGTGCACAGGCCCGTAATCATTCAGGAAATGCGTCGCGTCAAGGCACACGGAAAACATAACTGTGCCGAAAATGACATCTATTATATATTCCCTGCCCAGCGTGCGAAAAGCCGCAAAAAGCAGTGGCAGATTGTAAACGAGAACCTGCGCGCCGACGGGAAGTCCCGTCATGAAATAAACTATGATACCGATACCGGTGAGGCCTCCCGAAAGAAGCTGATTCGGAATCAGGAACAGATTTATTGAACTGCTCGATATCAGACATCCAAGTACGATACCGAACGCGCGCAGCAGATGCCTGCCATTCATTACCTACCGGCTCCCTTCTTCCAGCGATCCTTCGAGGTCTCCGCTTCTGCACGGTCACGTGCTTCGATTGCAGTGGTATCAATACCCTGCGTGTTCATCTCAAAAGCATGAAGGTCTCGATTTTCCCATGAATCCTCATCATAGCTCTCCGCTTCCTCTAAAGTGACAGGCAGGCTTGTTATACGCCACGTCTGAAGCGTATACACTCCCGCCAGCATTTCAATCATGAGCTTCTGCCGCGGTGCATTCGGATTGTTATATATGTACCACGTATGTCCCTCAATGAGAGTACGGCTGCATTTGCCGTAAGTATGCTCGATTTTGTAGGGCGTAGCACCGTAACGCACACCATCGCGTCCGATGTAATCCTCGTCCTTGATAATAATATCGCAGACTGTGTTATCCTTCATCAGAACACCGATCTGAATATTCTTTTTGAACTGATAATAGCGGACATGAATACCGAAAACACTGCGGTCATTATCAAACAGAGGAGCCCCGAAGGCCTTCGTCATCTGTTCCTCAGTCACCGTCTCGCCGAGAAGAATCCCACGGCTGCCGAAATCCTCAGGAACAAGTCCGGCCGGCTTCTCATTTGCCATAGCCGGCACAGCAAAAAGCATCATGCAGAGCATGAGCAGAAAAATACGTTTCATTGATAGTGTCACTCCTTTTATCTTGTACGATTATAACGCATTCGTTCCAGTTTTGCCAACGGCAAAACTACTTCTGTCAGCGTTTTACCCAAGGGCACTAGCTTCGCGTCGCAACGAGGCAGACGACATAGGCTTACAATCTATTTTCCACTCCCCATCGGTAGAGTTAGGGACATCTTCTGCCGCGTTATACCACATATTTTATACCGCTGAAATTTGAAAAAAGAGTGACTGCACGA
>JAILNL010000091.1 GCA_024691625.1 Schwartzia sp. (in: firmicutes) | reverse complement strand
TATTGGTGTTCTCTGTCTATTATATCGCAAAAACCAGACCAATATTAAGTGGTTTTTGCAAAAAACAGATAGATATATTGTCCCATTTTTAATATCCCTTGTTGAAGATATTTCCCTGTGGTCTGAATCCGCCAATATTTCCATAGCCCTGAACCTTCGTATTGTGTGCCCTGGACTTATTCAGCCAGATTTGGGCATCGCGCAGCATACTTTCCTCCACAGGCTTCAACCGTGCCAAAAGCTCCTCCCCCTCTTTCGAGGTGCGGAAGGAATCCTCCGGAAGATCCTGGATTAATCCGAAGATTATGTTTCTCTGACGTTCGAGTTCAAGGTACTGGTCAATATCCTCTTTCGTCAGAAACTTGCGCATTTCTTCGGTCAATACGGCAAACTTACCCCAAAGGGTTTTTGCATCATGCTCCATTTGCCTGCTGCCCCTTTTCTTTGCGTGCCTTCACCATCGCCTGAGCCCACGCATCGCGAAGCTCCGTTATAATATTCTTGGCTTCGTCAACCTTTGAAACGTCGCTTTTCAGGTTAGCCTCGACCAGACGGTCATAGACGTAATTGTAAAGAGGCAA
Organism: Schwartzia sp. (in: firmicutes); assembly: GCA_024691625.1. GTDB lineage: Bacteria > Bacillota > Negativicutes > Selenomonadales > Selenomonadaceae > Schwartzia. The sequence continues at coordinate 5,211 of JAILNL010000091.1, read as the reverse complement.
AAGCTGATGGGAGATTTCATATTCCATTTTCAGAGTAACACGGAATTCTGTGATTATCCTCTGCGCTTTCTGCAGAGCCGTGTTGGCTTCCTCAAAATTTTTCTTCTCGATAGCCTCACGGCCCTCAGTCATGAAGCGCAGCGCGCCGTTATACAGCATCAAGGTCAGAGCCTCCGGGGTCGCCGTCAGCACCTGCTGCCGTTTATACGCCTCCGCTGCATTATTTACCATTTTTGTTCCCCCTTAGTGTCTAAAATCAGCTGTTCCCTCCGAAAATAGCTCCAAAGAGAGCATTCTGATTTGCAATAGCCCTTTCCATTGCATCATATTTTTTGTAAAGCATGGTCTGGTAATCGCTCAGACGCACCTTAAGTGTATCAAGACGGTTCTGCAGAGATACGATGGCTTTGCCAAGAGTGGTCTCATCATTTACATCTGCGGACGTACCCGAATAATTCTCCAGTGTCGTCATACCATCCGTAACTGCATTGTAGTACAGACGATTTACGATACCACGGGCGCTGTAATCTTCATTCTTCATGTAGTCATACCGTTTGTTCGGGTCGACGTCCGTGTAGGTATCCTGATCGTTCGCAAAAATCTGGTATACGCAGTCCGGATCAGCAGCCAAAGCTTTTTTGAGCTTATCCTCATCCAGGGTAAGATGTCCTTTGTTATCAGAGGACGTAATACCGATTGCAGATGCGGAATTATACTCACTGTTGACGCTTGTGACACGCGCCGATATAGCATCACGCATATCATTGATAAGATCTCGTATCATGCTGTTATGATAGAGCAGCCCCGACTTTGCCTTCTCATTCCAGGACTCAATCTGCTCGGATGTCATGCTGGCCTGCTGTGTTTTTGTCAGCGGCTCATAATCATTGTCCAAGTCATCCGTAGACCATGTCTTCGTGGAATATTTCTCCTGCAAATTATCCAGAACCTTGTTATATTCTTCCACAAAACTCTTGACCGTGTCAATGATAGCGCTTGTATCCTGAGAAACCGAAATCGTAGTTGTCTTGCCGACCTCGGCATTCAGCAGATTGTATGTAACGCCGGAAACCGTGATGCGGTTATCCTTGACATTGTCATAAACCTTACCGTCAATCTTTACGCTGCCCTCGGAACCGTACGTGGCATTAGATTTATCCACTACGAAATTCGCCAACGGCTTAAGCTCAGAACCTGTAGATATCTTGAGATTGAAGTGGTTAAGAAGCTCCGCAGCATACGTACCACCATTATGCTTTGCCTCTTTGCCCTTGCCCTCATCGGCCGCAGCAACAGTTATATTGATTCCGGAATCGCTCCCGCTTATTCCATTGTAGAAGGTAAAAGAATCCGTAACCGAATCATAAGATGCTTTGATATTTGTGCCCATAGCATTTATGTCGGCCGCAATATCATTATATGTTTTACCTTCCGCAAGGTCCCTAAAACTGTAACTTATTGTCTGTTTCTTTTTCTGTTCCTCAGTGAGCGGATCTTTTGTATCACCTACAGTGAATTTAATAGCTGTATCTTCGCCATTTACAGTAATCTCATCACCGTTTTCCGTTTCCTTATAAGTGAACGTACCATCATGGTTGTCTTTAATACTGTAGAAAACATTATCCGCCAGCTTAATGCTGTTTTTCCCGGCCTCAGTTGTATTGGCCCTGGTAATAGTGCCATCCGTCATCCAATACGCATTAGTGCTAAGGCTTGTAACTTCTACTTTATGGTTCATGGCAGTAGCGGCACCGTTAGCCGTTGCCGTAACTGCCGTCGAATCAGTTGTTGTCGCAGCCATAGCATTCAGCTTGGACTGAGACTTAAATCCGGACAGGGTGGTGTATTTGAACGTCGTGAGGTCGGAATAGATATCTGCAAGAGCCTCCTTCGTCCACTGCTGTTTTACTGTCTTTTTATAGAGATTATCATATTCGGTCTGTTTCGAAAGCATTCCGACCTTGACGAGAGATTCTACATCAAGCCCTGAACCGCTGAGACCGTAAATACCATTAACACCCATGGTAATCCCTCCTTACGCATTCTTGTCCAAGAAAGCGCCGAGCCAATCCTTGGCTTTGATCATGTTTTTGATCATTTCTTCAGGTGGGAACTCCTTCAGAACTTCCTTGGTCTGTTTGTCAATCATCTTGACCGTCATCATGTCAACTTCCTTGTTGTATTTAAATTCAAGGTTGCAGTTGATCTTGCTCATGAGTTCATTGAGCTCTTTGGTCATCAAAGTGACGGACTTCTCGTCCATCGGCTTATCCTGATCAGCTGCTTTCTTTGCGGCAGCTTCCTGCTGTTTTTCTGCCGCGCTGTTTGCAATAGCAGTATTAGTACCTTCAGCCGGTGCAGGCGTGTTAGCCTGTTCCTGCGATACCGTGTTCTGCTGGGCAGTCTGTGTGTCTGTCGAAGTACTTGCTGAATTCGACCCCGTTGCCGCGCCGACTACGATAGCAGCCGACATTACATCCTGAACTTTTCCAATCATTTTTATCCCTCCATAGATACATGCTTTATCTTTCCCTGAACCCATATAACGGGTATATGGCTTTTTACTGCTGCGGTTTCGGCAGTTTGCTCAAATCAAAGTCTGCCGGCATTGCAGCTTTTCGGTTCTCCTCCTGGATCGCCCTATAGATTTCTCCACGGTATATTTTAATATCCCTCGGTGCTTCGATGGCTATGCGAACGTTATCGCCCTGCACTTCAACAACATTTACAACGATGCTGTCTCCAATCATAATCTGCTGCCGGGGTTTTCTTGTCAGTACGAGCATTACTTCTCCTCCTTTTCCTGAAACAGAGGATGCTGGGTAGTGTAACTGCTCTTTTCAAGTACAACCTGCTTTGCCGCAAGTGTACGGTTATTGATAACAACCGGTGCCATGAGGTTGGTCGTCATCTTTGCAATCTCACCGTTAGGTATCGTCAGAAGTGTGTAAAGAACGATATCATCCGGTGTGCTGATTCCGAGATTTTTTGTCACATCATCCTCAAGACTGAACTCGTAGTCCGGAAAGAAGATGTACGGAACGGTCATCAAAAACGCCAAATCGGGGGTTTTGAGTGACTGCAGAAAATAATACGGGCTTTTATCGCCATACGGAATCACCACAAACTCATGCTCCTCTTCAAAAGCAGGCAGCCCGTCCGCAAATCGGACAATCTTATCTTCCGCAACATCAATTTCACCAAACCGTACCGTGTTGACTTTTCTCATCATAGTTTTCCTCCATTATGCATAAATATCATAATGACCTTCTGATGTCCACATTCGAATCGAACCCCGGTCTTGCAGGTAGATTTCAAATTTCCCTGGATTATACTTAACATCCGCTGTTGAAGAGGTCTCAATCTTAACTGAATGATGCCCCGGGTCAGTTTCTCCATGCAGCTCTGACGGGTGCATAGTAACCTCCGGATCGGGGATAGCCTGCGCCACAAGTGTACGCTGCTTGCTGATCTCCGAGGAAAGCCTTCTATGAGCCTGCTCCGCAAAGATATCGCGGCCTTTTCGGGATGCGTTGTCAATGATATCCCAAGTGTCCTGCGCATGCTTTGACGTGGTCTGCTTAACATCACTCAGTCCCTGTCCGCCGTACTGTCTCGCAAAGTCAATCATTGTAGAGTGACCATAGGAATGACGGCTCGGATATGAGTTGATTTCCAGACTCGGCTGGCTGTATCCGAGGTTCGAGCGTGGTGCTTGATAATCACCCTGCGGCTTAGGCTTCACTATGCGGCTCGACAGAGTCGAAATGTGCATATTGATTCCGATTCGCGGCAGAGTATGCCGGATGTTCAGATATAGCATAGGCTTCCCCCCTTTCCATGGGCTGAACCGATCCATCTATATATACATGGCACAAGGGCGGGACGCATCATGCATCCCGGCCAAGTGTCAAAGAATACTATTCCTCATTTATATTATAGCGCTAAAATAAATGTTTTTCCATAAAAAAACTTTCATTCATTTTAACAGTTCAATGCCTTTATTTTTGAGTGAAGGCATTCGTCATTCTTACAAGTAATCAGCCAGTGTCGGCGGCAGGATTCTGGAGCCTACCGAAAGCGACAGCTGATAAATTGTCTGTGCTTCCATAAGCTTTGTCGCCAGCTTCGCAACATCCGTGGAATGAACCTCTGTGATATCCGTCAGAATGGATTCATTCTGCGTCGTGAGCATACTCTGGCAGTCTGTGTAAACCTGCTGACGTGCTGCCAGTTTGGACTGGGACACATTTATAATCTCGAAGGAGTTATTTGCAAGTGTCTTTCCGTCAGATGACATCCACGCTGAATCACCCATATCCGTCATAGCGACGACTGTAAGAACATCATTGAATGCCGCGGCGCCTGAAGAGTAATTACCGGAGCTTGCATCATCGAAAATGCTCGTTCCTGCCAAATCTACACCATTGATATTGACTGTATCGGTTGCCGGCTGTGTCGCGCCGTTTTCCTTAACCATGGAAAAATGGTTCGTGTCGCCGGAATAGGTGACGATATACTGCTCGACTGTAGCAAATTGCAGTTTAGCATCCCTGCCACCTACTGTGATTGTAGCGCTGAAGCTTTTCCCCGCATCAGTGATGACACCGGTGTTGTCAAAATACGTACTCACCTTATGATTATCAGCAATCCATCTATCCACTGCACCCACTTCATCGCCGCCTTTGACAGTCTTCTGCCCTGCAGCCATCTTATCTTTATACCCTTCGTCCATGAATTCTTTCGAATAGATTTTACCGTCAACGGTATTAAGATAATATTCATCACCGGTATCAACATCCCGCAGGGTGAGCATCTGTGACAGGTTCCCTGATTTTGCGGTCTTCGACGGCTCCTTTCCCGAGTTAAAAAACTCAGTCTGCTTGTCGTCCAATGATTTTGTGAGCCCGCGCTCATGCTTGTCATTTGACATCATATAGGGCTGCTTCAAATCGGACTGCCCTGAGAACAGATATCGTCCATTTACCTGAGTGTTTCCATCAGCTACCAACTGCTGGACACGTACAAGCATTTCCTTTGCAATTGCCTGCATATCCGAGGTTGTATTTGTCCCCTGTGCCGCATTGGATTTTTCTACTATGGTTTTCAATGCGTCACTCATATCCTGTATAGCGGAATCACTGTTTTTCATCCAGGAAATAGCCGATTTGACGTTTGTCTGATACTGGTTATTTTCCGCATAGGAATCTC
>JAILNL010000066.1 GCA_024691625.1 Schwartzia sp. (in: firmicutes) | reverse complement strand
TACGTATAAACGCTCCGGCAGCTACCAACGCAACAAACAAAGCACACAGAATCATTTCCCTTAACTCTAATTTTTTCATGTAAACTCCCCCTTCGTTCACATAGGATACGCCCCACCGCCAATATTGTCAACCAACAATTTTAGTATGGTTAACGAAATATGCAGACCTCTCCATCTGCAGGAAGAATAAGCAGCCGCAGAAAAAAGGAGCCTGCCACAAATCGCGAAAATCTCTGATTTACGGCAGGCTCCCTTCTGTGTTTTGTCCGTCCTATTTGTTCATATCCGACTGGGTGTCATGCTCCGCGCTCTTTATGTCCTTACTCATATCTTTTGCCAGATTCATCCGGTGGAACTCCGGATCATCATGGAGTATCATAGTGAATTTATCCGTTTTATCAATCTCCACGGTGCCTTCCTTCAGAGACAGCTCCAGAATATGCCCGCCCTGCTGCCTGTCATCGGAAATAAAATGGAAATGCCATCCGGGTGTATTAAGTCCTCCCATATAATTCGGACAGTACAGCCCAACTAAAGTTCCCTTGATATTTTGGGCCGTAAATTCCGTCTGCTTTCCTTTGAGGGCTTCTACCAGCGTAGGATAGGGCTTCCGGCTGCCGTACTCACTGCGAAAGAGAATGGAAGAAAATTCCGTGTGCAGCTTTATCATGTAAAAGCTGTTTTCGCCGCACTTTTTAACTTCCGCGTTCAACAGCTTTTCAAAGCTCTCCTTATCCTTGACGTCCTTCATCCCGACGTGAATATCATCGTCAAAATACGTAACGGTAGCATAGGGAACAGCAGTCCTGTCATCAGCCACCACAACACGGCCGTCGCCCAAAGCCTGATATACCGTGCCGTCCAGCATAATCATTTCTCCGTTCAGCCCCTCAAAGGTACCGATGCCAACATCTCCGAGAGAGCGCATATCCCGCACCGTTACCGTGCCGCCAAAATATCCCTGAGCCAAGGACTGCAAAAGAGCTATCTGATTCAGACTTTCCCGCTCTGCCAAAGCAGGTGAAGCATAGCCCCCGCTGCCCACAAGAAGACCGGCAGCCAAAGCAAGAGCAAGCTTCTTTTTGAGGTTCGTTTTCATGCACATCATTCTCCTTATATTCTCAATCCAGCTTGAAGTCGTAGTGCTTGGAATAATCCTCCTGAATGTTCAACCGAAGTGTCTTGTTTGCTAAATCGTAAACCGCCGTGTGCCATGTCTGCCAGAAGTTATTCGGCTGAATGCTTCTGTCGTGCATCTTGTAGGTATCTATGCCGGACTGAATAGCCTGTTTGAAATCCATCGGCGCGCTGTCGATTGTCAGATCTCCGCCGCAGGCCTCTGTGTACCAGATTGGATTTGTATCAGCCTCATAGCTCTGAGTGTATTTCACACGTTCCATCAGGCGTGCCATTCCATCTGCGGACTCTCCACCCTCTGCGTAATGCTCCCTCAGTATGGCGTAACGCTCAACTCCACAGGCATGAGGCGTAAGAACAGGGAAGTTCTCGTAGGTTTTTCCCGCAACCTTCTGCCCCTTCTTTACTATCTATTTTGCGTAATTTGAATAGCTGCCGTAGTTGATGTAGAAGCAACCTTGACTACGAATTCGGGAACGTCGGCATAGTCCAAATCAAGATTGCGGCCGTAGAAGTTTCCGTTGCGTACTGATGAACACGCAAAGCCAGTCTTGACATGTTCGCCCGTCGTTAGATCAGGCACGTAGTCAGTGTATTCCATGTAGTACAGGTACTTATCCAGCTTTTACGGAGCTGTGAAGGAAGCAGCCTGTGTTACTGAAGCACAAATGACTAAACTGAAAGCCATCAGCGCAGCAAAAACAAGTTTAAAGTTTTTCTTTAAGTTGTCCATGGTATTTCCTCCATCGTATTATTTTTCATTTCTGAAATCCGGGAAGCGCCCGTCCCTATAAAGAGGATCAATGGCTTTTGACAGGGCGTATGCCACACGGAAGGCATTCAGATCATCATAGGTGTTGCTGACAATCTGTACACCCACGGGAACATTTTTCTCGGACAGTTCCACCGGCATATTCACAACCGGGTACCTGCTGGCAAGATTCCAAATCGGTGTCATCAGAAGATTGGTGCTGGGATAGATTTTCCCTTTTACCTGGGCTGTTTTATCCGGTGTCGCTTCAAGATCGGCAGGGAAATAGGGCGTTGCCATCGTGGGCATGATCAAGGCGATGCAGCCCTTCTCGAAAACCTTCTGCTGAACATCACGGTGCAGCTTCATCAGCAGCATTTCTGCGTTAACCTGATCCTGCGGAGTAAGATTGCCTGCATACGTCTCCAGATTCTTTACGTACGAGCTGAATTTATCACGATGCTCGTCCAAACCGTTGAATATGACGTACATGCTTGTTGACATGAGTCCCTTGAAATAGGTAGGCATGAAGCTTTCGGCTTCGACATCGAGCTCTATCACTTCAACCTGCGCTCCGGCCTTCTTCAGCGCCGCGACAGTAGTATCCATGGCACGATTGGATTCATCGCTCAGACCGCCCTGAAGCCAGTTCCTGCAGTAGGCGACGGCGACCTTCTGCCCCTGAATCGGGGTATATTTCTGTGGATAGTCCAGCTTAGGACGAATTACGGAATGTACCTCCGGACTTGGACCTGCAATGACGTCCTGCATGAGTGCCATGTCGGCAAAGGTGCGTGCCATCGGCCCTAAGGTTTCGTAGGTGTTGTCCGACGTGGCTACGCGGCCGAAGGGAGGTTTGAAGCCATACAGTCCGTTCATGGCAGAGGGAATGCGGATAGAGCCGCCCATGTCGGAGCCGGTGGCCAGCGTGCAGAAGCCTGCGGCCAGCGCCGCGCCTGATCCGCCGGACGATCCGCCGGTGCCGTAGTAGAGGTTCCAGGGATTGCGGCTGACGCCGTAGAGTCGCGACCAGGTCATGGGGCTGAGGTACTGCTCAGGTACCGTCGTCTGGAAGACAAATATCGCGCCCTCTTTACGGAGTTTTTGAATCATGGCACCGTCAGCGGCGCACGGCTCATGGTCTTTCAGAATAAGGGATGCGGCATCGACGCGCCATCCCTTGACTTCATTCTCGTCCTTGATGCCGACGGTAATCCCTTCAAGCCTGCGCGCAGTGCCATTCCGATAGCGTTCATCGGCCTCCTTTGCCAGTTTTCTGGCCTCTTCAAAATTATCGAAGGTGATGGCATTGACCTTGCCGGCGTTGAACGTATCCAGCTCGTTTACCAAGTCCCGACGCGATACGTTGTATTCGCCATTGTACTTCTTTACACGACTAATCTGCGCTTCCAAAACCTCGCTTGGCGTTGTTTCACCCTTTTTGAACAGTTCTATAAGCTGTACGGCCGGCATGTATGCCAGCTCTTCCTGCGTAAAT
>JAILNL010000059.1 GCA_024691625.1 Schwartzia sp. (in: firmicutes) | reverse complement strand
TAGCAGATGAAACCTTTGCCTACGAAAAGAATGTGGTGGCACTGGAAAAGAAGGGTGAAACCGCATCAGGGGCTGTCCGTATCAATGAAAATTAAACAATGAAAAAAGCTTCCGCGCCATGAAATGCGCGGAAGCTTTTTTATGTCATTTTACTTTATTTTTTAACAGGAACCAGTTTGGCGTAAGGCTCGCCCATAAGGAGATGCTTGAAGGTTCCCTTCGTTTCTCCCGGCGGACAGAGCAGGGAAACATCCACGCAGGACTGGAATACCATTACGATATCGCTGCCGCCGAAGAGGAAGTAGCCCATAGGGTCGCCCTTCTTGACGACAGCGCCCACAGCGAGGTTTTCTTCCCAGTTGCAGGAGCAGATCTGCGACATGCCGATTGGGAGAACGGCAACAAGCCCGTACTCTTCTGTTTCGAGCACAACGCAGTCACGGGTTTCAATCATCTGCCAGCCCGGGATGTTGTCCTCAAGGACATAGCGGGAGGTCTTGGGATTCCAGACGGTGATACCTCCGGCACCGTTGACTGCAGGGATTTTCCTGAGTTCAACGATTTTTCCGCTGACAGGGAAGTGATACCGGTGATAGTCGTTAACGTCCAGGAATGTGTGTGTCAGCGTGCCGCCCTTAAAGGCATCGGCGTAGGCAGAGCCGGGCCCCATGAGCTGGGCGATGGAATTGAAGTTTGCGGACTTAATGGCAACGCCCTCTTTTTGCACCAGATTACCGTCCTTGTCGATTTTCCAAAGTCCCTGAGGGGCAGCGTCCGCAGGAGATACGACCTCGGCATCGGCTATGGGGCGGACGGAGGGGTCAATAAGATGACGGGCAAACCATTCGTTAAAGGTTGTCCAGACGTTTTCCTCTGCGTACCATCCATGCTGCATATTCATGGATGGGTCATTCTTTATCCTCTGATAGTAGCTGTCGTTCCAGCTTTCCTTCGTTGAAAGATATTTTCCCCATTCAACGGAATATTCACGCAGCCATGAAGCGATGGGCTCATGGTATTGAAGGGTAGGATAATAATATCCGTGTCCCTCCAGCTCCTCAAGAGGCTGGTCAAAAAGGAACCAGATATAATCCACGCTCTGATCAATGTGGCTATAAAGCGTGGGGTAGGAAGAGTCCTTCAGAACGTTCCAGGGCATACAGGTAACAGCCCAGTCCAGAAACGGATAAAGCTCCTGAACGCTCTGAACGGGGTTCGTATTGCGGTCCGGATTGATTGCCTTTGCTTTGGAGATGGATTTTTCCATCAAAATCATCAGCTCCGGGTCGGATTCCAGAGATTTCTTCATGGCTATGGCGGGCTCAGATTGGGGCGTATACGGGGCGGATGCCGCCTGAACACTTAAACTGAAGACCACGAGCAAAAAGCCGAGCAGTAGAGCAGATAGCTTTCGTTTCATAAAAACTCCCCTTTCATCGGTTATTGAAAAATGATTTTTCTTTCTGTCTTAATTTTGACCTAAGGAGAATTTATTGTCAATTCTATGTAAAATGTTTTTTCGTTAGCAGAAAATTCTGCTTCTGCAGTGGAATTTAACATGTTCTTATGGAAAAAGTTTCATGAGGACTGTATATTATAACTAGGCAAAAACAGGCGGCGATACTCCCGTCCGGCTGAAACTAAAGAAAGGAGGGGGAGGCTTTGGACTTCAGAGGCTTTCAGATTGCTTTTGAGGCTGTTGTACCTGTGTTCGTTCTTATAGGCGTGGGACTGGTTATCCGTCTGCGGAAGCTCCTTACGGACGCGGAGCTGAAACGCGTGAACGGCATGGTATTTCAGACATTCTTTTTCATCATGCTTTTTTACAGCACTTATACCACAAATATCCGACAGACCTTTCAGCCCCGGCTCATAGCCTTTGCGCTATGCTCCCTTGCTGTCATATATCTTGTTCCCTTTTTCCTTGTGCAGAAGTTCGAGCCCACTGATAAAAGGCGCGGGGCAATGATTCAGGCAATATACCGCAGCAACTTCGTCCTTTTGGGCATACCTCTTGTGGCGAATCTTTTCGGAGAGGAAAATATCGCCGTTACCACTATGATGATAGCGGTGGTCGTGCCTATCTATAATGTTCTCGGAGTTATGACGCTTGAGATTTTCCGCGGGGGAAAGGTTGCTCCTCTGCAGCTTTTCAAAAACGTCCTGAAAAATCCGATGATAGCAGGCGCTCTCTGCGGACTCGCTTTTCTCGTTCTCGGTATTCCTATTCCCAATGTTGTAATGAAGCCGCTTCATCAGATTTCGGTGGCTACTACGCCTATCGCCCTGATTATTCTCGGCGCGTCCTTTCACCTTGGCACTACGGCCTCTCACAGAAAACAGCTCATTGCCTGCATCATCAGCAGGCTGATTATTATTCCTGCCGCTGTGCTTTCGGCGGGAGCATTTTTTGGCTTCCGCGGGGTGGAGTTCGCTACCCTCATAGCCATTTTTGCTTCTCCATGCGCTGTGGCAGGCTTTGCCATGGCGCAGCAGATGGACAGCGATGCCGACCTGGCAGGAAACTGTGTGGTATTCACCACGGCGCTTTCATGCCTTACACTCTTTGGATGGATTGTAATATTCCATTCGCTCGGTGTTTTGTGAAGTTTTTAACATGCCCTTCGAATATCCACGAAACAATGTGGATAAATCGAAGGGTTTTTCATTATTTTTGCAGGGTTATCCACAGTTATGCACATAGAACGGCTGTTTTGTGAATAAAATTGGGGATAACTTAGGTAAAAAACAGCTTTTGGCGGATAAATATTATTTTTTGTTAAAAGGAATAAACCCTATTGACAAAGTATGATTTGCCAATTACAATATAAACATAGCAATTAACTATGTTATGTATGTTACCCAAAACAGGGCAGCCTGTTAAAGGGAGATTTGTACCGGGAGGCGTAATTAATGGGGAAAATTTATCAGAGTATCACGGAATTGATTGGCAATACGCCGCTGCTTCAGGCAAATAACTTCATCAAAAAGAACAAGCTTGAAGCAAACATTCTCGTCAAGCTGGAGTATTTCAATCCGGCAGGCAGCGTCAAGGACCGCATTGCCCGCGCAATGATCGAGGACGCAGAAAAAAAAGGAATCCTGACGAAGGACTCCGTTATTATCGAGCCGACCAGCGGCAACACAGGTATCGGTCTTGCGAGCTTCGCTGCGGCAAGAGGCTACCGTGCTATTCTCACCATGCCTGAGACAATGAGCATAGAGCGCCGCAATCTTTTGAAGGCTTACGGTGCTGAAATCGTTCTGACCGACGGTGCGAAGGGCATGAAGGGCGCCATTGCGAAGGCTGAGGAGCTTGCAGGAAAAATTCCGCATTCCTTCATTCCGTCGCAGTTCACGAACCCTGTAAATCCTGAAGCACATAAAACCACAACGGGTCCGGAAATCTGGGCAGATACGGACGGAAAGGTTGACGCTTTCATCGCGGGCGTAGGCACAGGCGGCACGCTCACAGGTGTCGGAGAATATCTGAAGGATAAAAATCCTGACGTGAAAATCATTGCCGTAGAGCCTGCTTCTTCGCCTGTTCTTTCAAAGGGTACCGCAGGCGCTCACAAGATTCAGGGTATTGGCGCGGGCTTTGTGCCTGATACGCTCAATACAGATGTGTATGATGAAGTCATTCCTGTCGTCAATGAGGATGCGTTCCATTACGGCCGTGAGTTCTCACAGACCGAGGGCGTGCTTATCGGAATTTCCTCCGGTGCTGCGCTGGCGGCTGCGGCACAGGTGGCAAAACGTCCTGAGTTCAAGGGAAAGACTATCGTAGTTCTTCTTCCGGACACAGGCGACCGCTACCTTTCCACGGAGCTTTTCGCTGACTGATTTCAAAAGAATAAAAAGCCTTCTCCGGAAGGAGAAGGCTTTTTATATGCTCTAAAACCGAACATACAGACGTGACATTTCCGCGAGCCATTGATTTTTAAGGCTTTCCGACATGCATAGAATAGTGGGATTTCCTGCCCATTGAAAAACAGTAGCATTTTAGCAGAGAATAGAGTATGATTGATTATCATTGGTTAATGTATTATAGGAGGGAATAAACGTGAGGATCGTCGTTGTGGGAGCAGGAAAGCTGGGATACAGTATTTCCGAGCTCTTGTCGCGTGAGCAGTATGAGGTCGTCCTTATTGACCGTGACGCGACCCGTCTGGAGGAGGCAAAGAACCGCCTCGATGTCCTGACTATTATGGCAAACGGTTCACATCCGCAGACCATGCAGGATATGGACGTAAAAAAGGCGGATGTCCTTATTGCCGTTACTGCAAGCGACGAGACGAACATGGTAAGCTGCATGCTGGCGAAAAAGGCAGGCATACGCCATACGGTAGCGCGCATCAGCGACCTTCTCTTCATCGAGCGTTCAAAGGACGAGGTAAAGAAGATGTTCGGCATCGACCTCCTTTTGATGCCGGAATATATTGCTGCCCGCGAAATAAACCGTATTCTCATGACGCCGGCGGCTCTCAACGTAGAAGATTTTGCCGACGGCAAGGTACGTCTTTTTGAGACGAAGGTTCAGGCGGATTCGAAATATGCGGGCGTACCCTTGAAGAAGCTCAATATGCCTCCGTCCATTCTGGCAGGCATGATATTCCGCGACCATAGAATGATTATTCCTCACGGCGATGACTGCATGATGCCGGGGGATAACGCATACTTTATCGGAAGCACGAAGGATATTGAGGCATTCAGCCAGAATTTCGTGCGCCGCGAAGCGAGAAAACTGGAGCGTGTGCTCATTATCGGCGCGGGCCGTACGGGCCGTTCCCTTGCGACCATGCTGGACAGGCAGGGCGTAAACGTAAAAATTATAGATAATGACCGCGACCGCTCACAGATGGCGGCGGAACGCCTCAAAAACGGCGGTATTTCCATTTACGGAGACGGAACGAATATCGACCTTCTGAACGAGGAATCGGTGAGCGCGGCAGATGTTGTCGTATGCCTTACGCAGGACGACAAACTCAACATGATGATGGCACTTCTCGCGAAGCATCTGGGTGCCCGCGAAACCGTCGTCCGTGTGGCAAGAAGCGAGTACAACGACCTCATGGAGAAGGTCGGTATTGATATAGTTATTTCCGCGCGCCTTTTGGCTGCCAGCGAGGTTCTGGCATTCGTGCGCCGCGGCGGCGTAGTCTCCGTATCGCTCCTTGAGGGCGCGCAGGCGGAGGCAGTAGAGGTAATCGTGCAGGAAAAAGCGCCTGTTGCAAACCGTCCGCTGAAGGAAGTCCGTGTTCCGAAGGAATGTCTGGTATGCGCATACGTGCGCAACGGAGAAGCCGTCATTCCTAACGGTGATTCAGTACTGCTGCCGGGCGACAGGGCCGTGCTTTTCATTCAGCCGAAATTTTCGCAGAAGGTCATGTCGTATTTCAAGAGAGGGTAAAGCGTCATGAGTATCCGGCTGATTTCTTATCTCCTGGGACAGATATCTGTGCTGGCCGGGGTTTCCATGCTTATTCCGCTGGTTTATACAGTGATAAGGCATACCGCGGAAATGCCGGCTTTTTTCACGTCTGCGATATTAGTGCTGTGTCTGGGAGAGATTTTTATTTTTCTCGGAAAACATCACCCTGACAGAATGCAGGTGCTGGACGGAGCGGCACTGATGTTCATAGGGGCGGGAGTTCTTTCCCTATATGGTATGCTCCCCTATGTCCTGTCGGGAAATCTTTCGGCAGTAGATGCCTTTTTCGAGAGTGTGTCCAACTTCACAACCACGGGAATCACGTTCTTTACGCAGGACAGCCCGTACTCACTGCGCTTCTGGGGTGGCTTCATAAGCTGGCTGGGAGGGCTTTGTTTTGTTATCATTCTTGTTACCATACTGCCGCAGGTCGTAGGCGGCTTCGGACTGACGCTTTCCCGCGAGCAGAACCTTATGTTCAGCCCTGTGCTGGGGCGCATGCGCCGCATGGCAGGAAAGGCTGCCTTGTTGTATTTGGGGCTTACGGTTTTCACGACATTATTGTACTATCTTGCAGACCTTGGCCCACTTGATTCGCTTTTGGCGGCAATGCTGACACTCTCTACAAACGGAGGCAGCCAGCAGATGGGCTTTATCGCACGAAACAGTATTGCCCTTGAAATGGCGGCAATGATTGCCATGCTTATTGCCAGTACGAACTTTCTCCTTCTCTGGCAGGCTATACATCACCGTTCCTTCCGTGAATTTTTCAGCGATGTGGAGCTTCGTGTATTCCTTGTAATGGTGATGATTTTTACCCTTGTGGTAGCATGGCACCTGAACTGGACAGGCACATACGATGTGTCGGACAGCCTGCGTTACTCCGCGTTTGCGGTTATTTCCTTTGCTTCAACCAGCGGTTTTATCGCGGCCCCTGTGGAGAACTGGCCGGACTTTGACCGCTTTGTACTGCTTTTGCTTGTATTCGTTGGCGGCTGCATCGGTTCGTCTACAGGAGGACTCAAGGTAAAACGCTTCCTTATCCTGTTCAAAATGGCCATGGCGGAGGCGGAGCGTACCCTGCACCCTCACATGGTGGCGGATATCCACGTGGGTGAGCAGCATGTTTCACGCACGAGTGTCCTTCGTGTGCTCTGTTACTTCTTCCTGTTCCTTGCAACCTTTTACGTTTTTATACTGTTTTTGACACTTGTTGACATATCCATGCCGGAGGCGGCGGGTATAGCAGTAGGTATGCTTTCCAGCGTAGGTACGGCATCGGGCCTTTACGGACATGAGGTGCTTATGGAGCTGCCGGGCTGGACGAAGCTGGGCTGCTGCTTTTTCATGCTCCTCGGACGGCTTCAGATTTTCGGAATACTTCTTCTGGCTTCGGGCAGTTCGCGCCGTTCGGAAAATAACTGGTAAAGGAGGCGGGCTTCAATGGATATTCGTGTTGTAGCACAGATATTGGGAACGCTCGCCTACTGCGTGAGCGCGGCAATGATGATTCCACTGGTGTATGCCGTTTACGCTGTGGAGGGCGAAGCGG
>JAILNL010000038.1 GCA_024691625.1 Schwartzia sp. (in: firmicutes) | reverse complement strand
TCCCGTGACCTCCAGATGATTGCGTGAAAGGTATTCATTGAGCTTTTCGTAGATATCCTTATAATTGCGTGTGTAGGTACCGGAGAAGAATATGCGTACATACAGACCTGCAG
Source organism: Schwartzia sp. (in: firmicutes) (assembly GCA_024691625.1). Classification (GTDB taxonomy): domain Bacteria; phylum Bacillota; class Negativicutes; order Selenomonadales; family Selenomonadaceae; genus Schwartzia. The sequence goes on along the minus strand of JAILNL010000038.1, from coordinate 5,139 downwards.
GAATCTGCAGTGTTGGCAGCTCTTCTTTGGGGGTAGTGACTTTAACAAAATACCTCCATGTCCTGTGCTGATTCTCTCCAAAGAAATCGCTTTGGCGGATTATCCAGCCCGGAGGAGTGTTTCTAAAATCGTCCTTTCCGAAGATAGATATGACATGGTCTGAAAAGAGCTGCATGCGGGCGGAGGAATCAGCATCCGGCGGAACAGGATCGCTGGCGAAAATATCCTGCGCAGGAAGCCATGTTGTCTGAAAGACGCCGAGCGGAAGTCCGACCTGCTGCTTGAGCTGACGAAGTAAATATTCCATGGCTGTCTGCTTTTCGCGGATAGCGGCGATAATCCGGTCATCTTCTGCCTTCTGGCGCTCTAAAAGACGTGTCAGCGCGGCAGGGCTGCGGTTCTCCAAAAATGAGCGGATTTCCTTTATAGGGACGTCAAGCTTTCTGAGGTTTAAAATTATTTCAAGTTCGTGAAACTGGTCCACGGCATAGTAGCGGTAGCCGTTTTTTTCGACAAATGACGGAACAAGCAGGCCTGCGTTCGAATAGTATATTAATGTCTGTTTGGGAATGTGGTAAAGGTTCGCAAGCTCACCTATGGTGAAACAGGCCTGTTTTTTCTTTTCCTCCAAGGGAAAACACCTCCGGGTGAATTTTTACAATATCTATTATAACGCAAAAAGTTAGAAAATCCTTCCTTAATAATGCAAAATGTGCGAAAATAAAGAAATGTAGATAAAAAGTTTTTATCCTGGAAGGAAAGGCGTATAGATTTGTTTAAGTCAATATTGCATCACCCGGCAGCATCGGGAGATGACTGCGGCAAACTCTGCTGTACAAAAATAGAAAATTTTGGAGTGAGCTTTGGAGAAATGAAGCTCTTTTCAGATGTGAATATGCACGTCCACTGTGGGCAGCTGACCGCTATAATAGGCCCGAACGGAGCAGGAAAATCTACTCTTTTGAATGCTATTCTCGGAGAAGTCCCTCATACGGGGAATCTGCATTACGTAGATGCAAAGGGAAAGCATACAGGGCATCCTGTCATAGGATATGTGCCTCAGCATCTGCGTTTTGATGTAAGTGCACCCACAAGTGTTATGGATATTTTTATGGCATGTCTTTCGAAGCGCCCTGTGTGGCTTTGCTCATCAGAAAAATTCAGGACGCGTGTGACCGAGGATCTTGCCCGTGTCCAGGCGGAGCAGCTTATTGACCGCCGGCTCGGAGCACTTTCGGGAGGAGAACTTCAGAGAGTTCTTCTTGCATTGGCTCTTGACCCTATGCCTGACCTTTTGCTTCTTGATGAGCCTGTATCGGGAGTGGATTATAACGGACATGTACGTTTCTATGAGATTTTGGATGAACTCAGAGAAAAAGAAGACATGGCGATAATCCTTATATCCCACGATCTGCGTTTAATGGCAAAGCATGCCGATCAGGTTGTGCTTATGGACCACGGAATAGTGACAAGCGGAACGCCTGAAGAGGTTTTTGGTAATCCGCGTACTCAGGAAATACTTGGACTTGTGCCGGGGCTTACCTATGAAAAGGAGGCCCGGTAATGGAACTGGTATATAGTGTTTTGGGGGTTCTTTTCCCCTTTGAGTGGATGGATCACATCTTCATGAAGAATGCGTTCCTTGCTGTTCTGCTTGTGACTCCGTTGTTTGGGCTCCTGTCCACGATGGTCGTGTCGAACCGAATGGCATTTTTCTCCGATTCTCTGGGGCACGGAGCGTTTACGGGAATAGCACTGGGAGCGCTTTTGGGGGCAGTTTCGCCTCTGGCATCGTTAATCGTCTTTTCGCTTGTTTTTGCCTTGCTTATAACATATATTAAGAATCACAGCAGGACATCTGCCGATACGATTATAGGAGTTTTCTCGGCTACAGCGGTAGCGCTTGGTCTGATGCTTATGTCGAGAGGCGGTGGCTTTAACAAGTTTTCATCATATCTCATAGGAGATATTTTGAGTGTTGTGCCCGAGGATTTATCCTCTCTGGCGATTGTATTTATTCTTGTTACGATTGCATGGGCATTTCTTTTTAACCGGCTGCTGGTGCTTTCGGTCAATGCGCCGTTTGCGAGAAGTCGCGGAATCATGGCTTTTTTTACGGAAAGCCTTTTTGCGTCGCTGCTTGCTGTTGTCGTGGCCATAAGCATACAGTGGGTGGGCATTCTGATAATCAATTCACTATTAGTACTCCCTGCGGCTGCGGCAAGAAATATTGCCGCCAATGTAAAACAGTATCATGCCGTTTCGGTAGGGACAGCGATGTTCTCTGGTATTACGGGACTGATTCTGGCTTATTACTTTAATATGGCTGCCGGGGCATCTATAGTAGTTGTTGCTTCCACAGTATTTTTCATTACATGGATGCTGCGGGGGAAATTCCTCAAATAAGATAAAAAAGGAGATTCTTCATGAAAATAGAGAGAGTTGAAAAAGGTGTATGTTCCTTATGCGGAGGCGCAGATGATGTCCTTTGCATAGATTGGGGCGAGGCGGAGCTTCCATCTGTGCTTCTTTGCGCAGGATGCCGCGATGAGCTTAAAGAAAATATCCGTGATGCAGAAAAGTGTGCAGAAGACGCATCAGCTTCCAATCTTCCTCCTCTTACGGAGAAAATCGCTGCAGAAGCCGCACAGATGACTGAGGAAGACTTTGACGAAAAGTATCTGCAGGATACTGTCGACAGAGTTGTATTTGAGTTCATTAGGGGATATGGAAGGATGGAGGTAGACGGTCCGTCCATGAGCATGATGGTTTTAATGTTGGAGAATGTTTCCGAAGATGAAATCCTGGAACACATTCAAAGTCTTGCGGAACGTGGCATTCTTTACCCTGTTGCGGGCAAGAAAGGCTGGTATGGTGCAGATTATCCTTTCTTAGATGATAATTAAAATATTAGAAAACTAATTTTAAATTAACGAAAACAACAAATTATTTTAAATTTTCTTTCGTATCATAATGGTACGGAAGGAGAAATATTAGAAAAATGGTTTTCGAAGATTAGTTTGATGGTGAAACAGTCTTTGAATATCATATAAATAATGGGGAATTGTTTCATGGACATTAAAATGAAACTCCTCGTGTTCGCTGTAGATTTAATCTGTCCACTGATACTGGGTTATGCATGTAAGTATCAGAAGCGTCTTGGGGATACGTTCTTTAATAAAATGATATTGAATAATATTCTTGTGGTCTGCCCTATAGTTTCGTTTCTGAGCTTTTGGGTTATGCCGATTACACGGGAATTTTTATGGCTGCCTCTTATCAGCATAGCGCTTGGTCTTATACCGGGGGCGATGGCTTACTGGCTGGCAGGCTATAAATACAAGGATTTCAGGGAGCAGGGCGCGTACGTAATGGCCGCGAGTCTTTCAAATCTCGGAACGATTGGCGGTATATGTGTATTCCTTATTTACGGGGAGTCCGGGTATGCTTATCAGCAGATTGCGACACTGTTTCAGTATGTTCTGATGTTCATGTTCTGCTATCCGCTGGCCAGAGTGTACGAAACAAAGGCACAGGGAAGAAGCGGACAGAAGGTATCTATTCTTTCCATGTTGTTCTCCAAAAAACAGCTTGCGGTGCTCGGAATTATTTTAGGCGGTGTTCTGCAGTATGCAGGGGTACCGCGTCCGGAGGCATTCAATGGGGTGACACAGATATTTATTCATCTCGGAGCATGGACAGGACTGATTCCTGTCGGATACTCCGTTGAGTTTTCAAAGATTAAAAAATATTGGACATCGCTCTTTGACTTGTCCTTTATTAAATTTATTGCGGCACCGGCCGTTGTCTATGGTCTTTCACATCTTGTTATCAAGACTCCGGACATGCTCGGTTCGCTGCTGATATTGTCCGCTACTCCGACAGCCGTTAACGCGGTTGTGACAGCGAGACTTTACAATCTTTCGATAGATTTGTCTGTTGCGGCCTTTATCGTGACGACTATCTTATTTTTATTCATTGTTTATCCGGCTTTGTTTTTTGTTTTGGCAGGGTGATTCCCTGATTCTCATGAGAGGACTGAGACCTATGAAGAAAACAGGACGTTTTAAGAAAGGAGCAGCTCTGGCGGCAGCAATGCTGTTCTACGGGGCAGCGACAGCCAGTGCGGCGGATCTCACGATTCAGCAGGCGGTAGATATGGCGCTTGAGCAGAATATTTCGCTCAAGATTACGGAAAAAGGAGAAGATACGGCTAAGGCGAATCTGAAGTCCGCAAGAGGCACTAACAGCTTCTCGGTTTCAGCCGGAGCAAGTCTTACCGATACAAAGACAAATGATGTTGAAGCAATCCGAAATGGTTCGACATCTCTGAGTGTTTCTTTGCCGCTGTATTCCGGCGGAAAGAATCAGGCGGGAATCAAGAGCGCGGAAGTCGGTATGGATGCCGCACGTCTTCAGACACTGCGTGAGCGTGAAAATCTCCGTCTTAAGGTCATAAAGGCTTATTACGATGTGCTGGAATCAAAACGTGTAGTTGAGATAGACCAGGAATCTGTAGACAGATATGAAGCACATCTGACAAACATGGAGCAGCTCTATTCCGCAGGAAGCAAAGCACGTCTTGATGTTCTCCGTTCTTCGGTTGAGTTGACGAATGCGCGCCAGACTCTTATCAAGGCAAAAAACTCATACGAGGTAAATGTTGTTACTCTGAAGAATCTTCTTCGTATGGATCAGAGCGAGCCTTTGAATCTGACTGAGGATTTCAGATTCATGCCGTTCTTCCCGAAAATGGATGCATGCGTAAGCTATGCATACGCAAACAGAAAAGATTTAATCGTCGACACCTACAAGCTGAAACAGCAGGAGCTTGCAGTGACTATGGCAAAGGCAGGCTATCTCCCGACTCTTACGCTTAATGCCGGTGTCAGCGGAGACCATCGCTTTACGCAGGGACATGGCAACGATCATTCACGTACTATCGGTCTCCGGGCAAACTGGAATATATTTGACAGCGGTGTGACTGAGGCGGCTGTCGATAAAGCAAAGACAAATTATGAGATAGCTGAGCTTCAGGTGAAGAAGGACAAGGAGGATATTGACCTCAACGTCCGTCAGCAGTATTACAATATGCGCGAGGCACAGCGCCGTCTCATTGCCACACAGTCTGCAGTAAAG
>JAILNL010000216.1 GCA_024691625.1 Schwartzia sp. (in: firmicutes) | reverse complement strand
GAGCCGAAACGCGGGCTTGGCGATACAAGTATGTCACGTGTTGCCGCATTTGCGGCGCAGTGCGGTATGAGTATATTTGATGTCATATCCAGTCCCGATGCGTTGGATTCGGTGGATGGTCTTACAGGCAGAGCAAAAAATGCCTTGAAGGCATTTGCGGCTCAGGTTTTTGACTGGCTTGCGGCAATGGAGGAAGAGGAGCTGCCAAGCCTTGTTGAAAAGGTGCTTGATGAGTCGGGATATATCCGTGAGCTTGAAAAAGACGATAAACCCGAGAATCAGTCACGTATAGAAAACCTCAAGGAATTTATCGGTGTGGCGAAGGATTTTGTGAAAAGCGGGGAGATTCCTGACCTGGAGAATTTCCTGAGTCATATTTCTCTTATTTCTGATATTGATGACGCGGATACGTCAGACGACCGCGTAACGCTTATGACACTTCATTCCGCGAAGGGTCTTGAGTTCCCGATTGTTTTCATGGCAGGTATGGAGGACGGTCTTTTTCCGCATTTTTTTAAGGGTGAAAATGAAACTGCAGATAAGATTGAGGAAGAGCGTCGTACATGCTACGTGGGAATCACCCGTGCCCAGCAGAAGCTGTACCTTACACGAGCAAAAAATCGTATGATTTTCGGAAAGCCTGAAACTTATCTTCCATCACGCTTTTTGGCGGAGATACCTTCCCGGTATCTTGATGAAATTGAAGAGGAAGGGGGAAACTGGGGATACTCACAGCGAAGACATACTCCTGCGCAGTATCAGCCGCGGTTTACTTCGCCGCAGGCAGGCGCTGTTTCGACAGGGCATGGAATGTCTGCAAGGGAAGCACTTGCAGGCTTCGGACATCAGCAGGCACCTGTGCAGAGAAAAACGGCACCTGTGCCGACAGGCGGAGTTCTCAGGCCTGATATGTCTATCCAATGGAAGGTCGGAGATAAGGTACGTCATTCCAAATGGGGCATTGGAACCATTGTTTCCTTACAGGGAACGGGTGAAGAGGTCTCACTCAAAATCGCATTCCCGGGACAGGGAATTAAAGGCCTTATGCAGAAATACGCGCCGATTACGCGGGCGTGAGGATAATTAAATATTTTGTCTTTGGCAAAACATTTACATTAGCTGTATAACTCGGCAAAGGATGTCCCCCACTTCTGTAAGTGGGGGAATTGGCAAATAACAGGCGGTGAGCATATATCTCCTGCCTCGTTGAAATGCCGCAGAGGAAAGTTTGCCTATGGCAAACTTTGATTGAAGGCATTATAATAGTGTTTGTTTAGATTTTATTAGGATGGTGAAAACATGAAGGTCACAAAGGAAGATATCCAGAATGTTGCCGGACTTTCAAGACTGGCGATACCGGATACAGAGACAGATGTTTATATCGCACAGCTCGGCGGATTCCTCGAATACGTTGAGAATCTTAAAGAAATTGATACAGAGGGAGTAGCACCTACCACGTATGCGCTTCCGATGCAGAACGTTTTCCGTGAGGACGTTGTAAAGCCGTCGCTTGACCGCGAAGCTGCTTTGAGCAATGCTCCTATGAAGGAAGACGGATATTTCAAGGTTCCGCGCGTTTTGGAAGAATAATACATCTGTTGGGGAGGAAATGATTGTGACATTATGGAATAAACCGGCACATGAGCTTCATGACCTGCTGGTTAAAAAAGAAATATCCGCAACTGAACTCACACAGGACGTCCTTGCGAGAATGGATGCGGTTGAAGGAAAAGTAAAAGCATTTCTGACGGTAACGAAGGAGCAGGCTCTTGAGCAGGCTAAAGCCGTAGATGAAAAGATAGCTGCAGGAGAGAATATTCCTTTTCTCGCAGGTATTCCGGGCGCAGTAAAGGACAACATCTGCACAAAGGGTGTCCGTACGACCTGCGCGTCCAAAATTCTTGAAAATTTTGTTCCGCCTTATGATGCTTCTGTCGTAACGAAGCTTCAAAAGGAGTCCCCTGTTCTCGTAGGCAAGGCAAACCTTGACGAGTTTGCAATGGGCGGTTCTACGGAAAACTCAGGCTTCTATCCGACTCATAACCCCTGGAATACGGAATGTGTACCGGGCGGAAGCTCCGGCGGCAGCGCTGCGTCTGTTGCTTCGGGAAGCGCAATTTTTGCTCTTGGCTCCGATACGGGCGGTTCTATCCGTCAGCCGGCTTCCTTTTGCGGTGTTGTAGGCATGAAGCCGACTTACGGCCGTGTTTCCCGCTATGGTCTTGTGGCTTATGCGTCCTCTTTGGACCAGATCGGACCTATCACCCGTGATGTTACCGACTGCGCTAATGTTCTCAATGTTATTGCAGGCCATGACGACATGGATTCTACCTCAAGCTTTGCTGAGGTTCCTGACTATACAAAGGCTCTTGTTCAGGATGTTAAAGGTCTCAAAATCGGACTTCCGAAGGAATATTTCGTTGATGGAATGGACCCGGATGTAGAAAAGGCTGTCCGCAATGCTATTGAACAGCTCAAGTCTCTCGGCGCTGAGATTGTGGAAGTTTCCCTGCCGCATACGAAATATGCAATCTCCACGTACTATCTGATTGCACCGGCAGAGGCTGCTACAAATCTTGAGCGTTATGACGGCATCAGCTACGGCGAGCGTGTTGACGGTGCTGATGTTGTCGAGCTCATGACGAATACGCGCAGCAAGCTCTTCGGCGAAGAGGTAAAACGTCGTATTATGATCGGCAACTATGCTCTTTCCGCAGGCTATTATGACGCATACTATCTGAAAGCGCTGAAGGTACGTACGCTTATTCAGAAGGATTATACAGACGCATTTGAAAAGGTTGATGTAATTGCGGCTCCGACTGCACCGACACCGGCATATAAAATCGGAGAAATGATTTCTGACCCGTTGAAGATGTATCTGCAGGATATCTGCACAGTACCTTTGAATCTGGCAGGTCTGCCGGGTATCTCTGTTCCGTGCGGATACAGTCAGAAGCACATGCCTATCGGACTTCAGCTCATCGGCAAACCTCTGGACGAAGCAACGCTTCTTCGTACGGCTTATACGTATGAACAGAGCCAGTCCTTTCATAAGGAAATGGCAGAACTCGGAGGTGCTGAAGCATGAAATATGAAGCAGTCATCGGACTTGAAATTCACTGCGAATTAAAAACAAATACAAAGATTTTCTGCGGCTGCGAAACGGGCTTCGGCGGCGACCAGAACACGCACGTCTGCCCGGTCTGCCTCGGACTTCCGGGTGTTCTCCCGACCATCAACAAACGTGTTGTTGAGTTCGGTATCAAGGCAGGACTTGCAACGAACTGCACAATCAATAAGTTCAGCAAATTCGACCGCAAAAACTACTACTATCCTGACCTTCCGAAAAACTGGCAGACGTCTCAGTATGACCTGCCGATTGCGGAACATGGCTGGGTAGATATTGATGTAGAGGGCGAGAAGAAACGTGTCCGCCTTACACGTATCCACATGGAGGAGGACGCAGGAAAACTGGTTCACTCCGGAAACACTATCAAGGATTCCGCGTCTTCAAATGTTGATTACAACCGTACCGGCGTTCCTTTGCTTGAAATCGTATCCGAGCCGGATATGCACACAGCTGAGGAAGCGCGTACATACATGGAAAAAATCAAGGCAATCATGGAATACATCGATGTTTCCAACTGCCGCATGGAGGAGGGCAATCTCCGCGCCGATGTTAACGTTTCCATTCGTCCTGTAGGCTCAAAAGAGCTGGGAACGCGTACGGAAATGAAGAACATCAACTCCTTTAAATCCCTTGTTGACGCAATCGACTACGAGATTGACCGTCAGACGGAGGTTCTTGAGGACGGCGGACACATTGTGCAGGAAACGCGTACATGGGACCCGAACCGTGGAATTACGCTTTCCATGCGCAGCAAGGAAGATGCTCACGACTACCGCTACATGCCGGAGCCTGACCTCCCGCCAATCGTCACGACGGACGAGCAGATTGAGGCATACCGCAAGGAGCTGCCTGAGCTTCCGGACGCACGACGCGAACGCCTTGAAAAAGAATACGGCCTTTCGGATTATGATGCAGGCGTTATCACGTCATCACGTCCGATGGCAGAATACTTTGATGAGGTCGTTGCGGGCGGCGCTGATGCAAAGCTTGCGGCTAACTGGATAATGGGCGAGCTGGCTAAGCATCTGAATGCTGAGAACAAGACTATCGTAGATTCCCCTGTGGAGCCTGCACGTCTTGCGGCAATGATTCAGATGATTACAAAGGGAACTATTTCCTCGAAGATAGCAAAGACAGTCTTTGAAGAAATGTGGACTTCCAAGGACGCTCCTGAAGAAATCGTCAAGGCAAAGGGGCTTGTTCAGATTACTGATACGAAAGCAATCGAGGAGATTGTCGATAAAGTAATCGCTGACAATCCGAAGCCGGTTGAAGATTACAAGAGCGGAAACAAAAAAGCCATCGGGGCGCTTGTCGGACAGGTCATGAAACAGTCCAAAGGCAAGGCAAATCCGCAGATGGTAAATCAGCTGCTTGCACAGAAGCTGGGATAAAGGCATAAAAAAAGAGAACCGTACAAACGGTTCTCTTTTTTGTTTAGATTTTGAAGCTTTCCTGCGACAGCTTTTTGACTGCTTTTTCCAGAAGCTTTGTGACGCAGTAGATATCGTCCATTTCGGCGTGCTCAGCAGGGTTATGGCTTATGCCGTTTTTGCACGGAATGAAAAGCATTCCCGCGGGAGCGTAGGGCGCCCAGAACATTGTATCGTGACCTGCGCCGCTGGGCATACGCTTGTAGGAAACGCCTTCCTCTTCGCACAGGGAGCTTAAATAATCTACCACGGGAGCAGAAAGCGGGACAGGTGTTTCGTCGGAAATCACCTTGATTTCGTAGTCAATATCGCGCTTTTTGCAGACAATTTCGATTCCTTTTTTGAGGGTTTCAACAATCTTTGCTTTCGCGTCTTTGTCGATGCTTCGGATATCTATTCCCATTTCCGCGTCACCGGGGATAACATTCATGACACCGGGAGTAATATTGAGAATACCTACTGTTCCGACTGCGGGCGGATTCTGCTGCTCGGAAGCAAGCTTTTCAACAAGCAGCGTGATTTCAGCGGAGGCGCACAGAGCATCGGAGCGCATTCCCATTGGTGTTGCTCCGCTGTGGTCTGCCTTGCCGTGTAGGAAGACACGCATACGTGTGGGAGCGGCGATGCCTGTTACGACACCAATCTGTGTCTTTTCGTATTCGAGAACCTTTCCCTGTTCGATATGAACCTCAAGAAAGGCTTTAAGCGGGTCGTTGTAAACGGCCTCGGAAAGTTTTTCGGGGAACAGGTCTCTGGATTTCAAAACCTCGTACAGAGATTTTCCGTCCTTGCCCTTGAGGTCATGAAGGTCATCTGCGGAAAGCTCACCGCGCATTACGCGGCTGCCAAGCTCTGCCATTCCGAAGCGGCTGGATTCCTCGCACATGAAGATAACTGATTCAAGTGGGTGTTCGTTTTGGAAGTTTTCTTCCTCAAGGCTCTGCATGACCTCAATAGAAGCGAGAACGCCGAGGACACCGTCATAGTTGCCGCCTGATGGTACGCTGTCACCGTGAGAGCCGAACATAATGGCAGGCAGGGACGGATTTTTTCCTTCGCGGCGTGCTATGACATTGCCGAAGGAATCAATACGTATAGAAAGACCTGCGTCCTTCATAAGATTCATGAGATATTCGCGTCCCTGCCAGTCGCTGTCGGAGAAGGCAAGGCGGAAGATGCCGGGTTTTTCATTCGGTGTTGAGATTTTTTCCATCTCAGAGAAATGCTTTGATAAACGTTCTTTAGAAATCACAGTTGTATCCCTCCCAAAGATTAAACAACTCTATTTTATTTCCATGATGAAAAAATGTAAAGAAAAGTGTTAATAAATCGTTGTCTGTCGTGGAAAGATAGATATACAAATGTTATAACTCGGCAAAAGATGTCCACTGCCTCTGTAGGTGGAGGCAGGGGCAAATAACAGGCGGTGAGTATATATCGCCTCGTTGAAACGCTGACAGAGGAAGTTTTGCCCTTGGCAAAACTTGAATGAAGGCGTTATAATCAAAAGATAGAAGAAAAGTATATATCATAGGGAGATACCCGATGAATGATAAAGGAAATGAAACCGTAACAATTGAAGATATTATTGAGCTGGCACGTAAAACGCAGCCTGAGGCAGATCTTGATGTAATATACAGCGCTTATGAGCTTGCACGTAAAGCCCATGAGGGACAGAAGCGCGCTTCGGGGGAGGAGTATATTATCCATCCGCTGAACGTTGCCAAGATTCTCTGCGATATGCACCTGGACGAGGCGACTATAAGCGCGGCGCTTCTTCATGATGTCGTTGAAGATACGACATACACTATTGAGGAAATGCAGGAGCAGTTCGGCGATGAGATTGCTATGCTCATCGACGGCGTTACAAAGTTAGGTAAAATCGAATATAAGTCAAAAGAAGAGCAGCAGCTTGAGAATTATCGCAAGCTGTTTTTAGCCATGGCTAAAGATATCCGCGTTATTCTCATAAAGCTGGCTGACCGTCTGCATAATATGCGAACGCTGAAATATATGCGCGAGGACAAGCAGAAGCGCATTGCGAAGGAAACAATAGAGATATACGCGCCGCTTGCTAACCGTCTCGGTATTTCAAGCATAAAATGGGAGCTTGAAGACCTTTGTCTTCGCTACCTTGAGCCGGAAATATACTATGACCTCGTTGAGAGCGTGAAGCAGAAACGGCGCGAGCGTCAGGAGTTTATTGACGCGGCTATTGAGCAGCTTACGCAGAAATTTGCGGAAAGCGGCATCAAGGCTGAGATACGTGGCAGAGCAAAGCATTTTTACAGCATCTATAAAAAGATGAAGCGCGACAACAAGGACATCAGTGAGATATATGATTTATCCGCTGTCCGTGTGCTTGTTGATTCCGTGCGCGACTGCTACGCGGTCCTTGGTGTTATTCATGCTATGTGGAAGCCTATGCCGGGGCGTTTCAAGGATTATATAGCTATGCCGAAATCTAACGGCTATCAGTCCCTGCATACGACTGTTATGACACGGGGTTATCCGCTGGAGATTCAGATTCGCACATTCAATATGCATAAGGTATCTGAATACGGTGTCGCTGCGCACTGGAAATATAAGGAAGCCGGAAAGAGCATAGGAGCTACAAATACATACGACCAAAAGCTGTCGTGGCTCCGTCAGATGGTGAATCTGCAGCAAGAGCTCAGCGATCCGAGAGAATATGTAGAAGCGCTAAAAGTAGATGTCTTCTCTGATGAGGTATTTGTTTTCACTCCGAAGGGTGACGTTATTGACCTTCCGAAGGGCTCTATTCCTCTTGATTTCGCTTATCGTATTCATACGGAGGTCGGACATCACTGTGTAGGCGCAAAGGTCAACGGAAAGCTCGTACCTCTGGAACATAAGCTGAAAAACGGCGATATAGTATCTATTATCACCAATAAAGCCAACAACGGGCCAAGCCCCGACTGGCTGAATATTGTCGCGTCGTCTGAAACGAGGAATAAGATTCGCTCCTGGTTCAAGAAGGCAAAACGTGAAGAGAATATTGAACGCGGCATGGGCATGCTCGAAAAGGAAGCAAAACGCCTTGGTTATGAACCAAAGCAGCTCTTGAAGGCGGGCAGGCTTCTTGAGGTTGCGAAAAAGCTGAACATAGCACAGGAGGACGACCTTCTGGCAGCATTGGGTTACGGCGGAATTACAATGAACGGTATTTTGTCGAAGCTCATCGAGCTGCACAAAAAAGAACTCAAAGAAGCTGCAGGGCCTGATATTTCAAAGCTTCTCAGTGAACTGAAGCCGACTCACGGCAAAATGAAAAAATCCAGCCACGGCATTCTTGTCGAGGGCGAGGCGGGGCTTCTGGTGCGTCTTGCGCGCTGCTGCAACCCGATTCCGGGCGACCCGATTGTGGGTTATATTACCCGCGGACGCGGTGTATCGGTGCATCGGGCAGACTGTCCAAACGTGCTTGGAGACATAGGGGATTTCTCCCGTCTTATCGAGGTTGACTGGGATATCGGACTGGATAAGGTCTACACGGTACAGATTACTATTGTGGCAAACGACAAGAGCGGCGTGCTGACGACACTTTTGGCGGTACCTTCGGAAATGAAGGTAAATATCAGCTCCATCAATGCTAAGCCGAACAGAAGGAACAAGACTTCGACAATATTGATGGGACTGGACGTAAAGAACGCGCAGCAGATTCAGCAGATTATGACAAAGCTGCGTCGTTTGAAGGACGTTTTCAGCGTCACCAGAGCACTTTCAACAAGCATAAAGGAGTGCAATATTGATGAAAGTTGATTACTTTGTAGTAGGGCCTGTTGAGGTAAACTGCTATGTTATCTATGATGACAACCGTATCGGTGCGGTTATTGACCCCGGCGGAAACCCGGAACGTATCTTGGAACATATCAAAAAAGAAAAGCTGGATATCCGTTATGTCCTTAATACTCACGGACACGGCGATCATATTGGCGCTGATGATGCAATAAGAGATGCTACGGGAGCACCCCTTTATATCCATGAAGCTGATGCAGGAATGCTGGCGGACCCGAGAGAAAATCTTTCTGCTTTCATGGGGTATCACGCGCTGGCAAGACCTGCAGATAAGCTTTTGCATGGCGGAGAGACTATCACCTTTGGGGATATCACTTTGAAGGTTGTATGCACGCCGGGACATTCTCCGGGAGGAGTCTGCTTTGTAGGGGACGGAATTGTTTTCAGCGGCGATGCTCTTTTTGCGGAATCAATCGGAAGAACGGATTTTCCGGGCGGTTCTCTGCAGGAGCTCGTAAGCTCAATTAAAAAAGAACTTTTTTCGCTGCCTGATGAAACAGAGGTTTATCCGGGGCATGGTCCGAAAACAACAATTGGTTGGGAAAAAATGTACAATCCTTACATGCAGTGGTAAAATGTAAACGGTTATATATTTAACGATGGTTCGATATGTGTTATCATTGAAATATACTATAGGGAAAGAGAGTGAATATCATGAGTGCTTTGCTTACTGCCCTTCGGGAACGTGGATGCGATATTGACAGCGCAATGGTACGTTTTTTGAACAACGAAAAGTTTTATGCAAAATTGTATAAAAAATTCGTTGCTGATCCGGCTTTTGAAGGATTGGGAGAAGCATTGGACGGAAAAGATGCTGATCTGGCGTTCCGTCATGCCCATACACTTAAAGGTCTTACGGCTAACATGGGACTTACACCGCTGTATGACATTGTTGTTAAAATTGTTGAACCTCTTCGTGCCGGAAATTGTGATGAAGAGCTGAAGGTAATTTATAAAGAGCTTATGAATCAGATGACGGCTTACAGGATTTTGGCAACCCGAGATGGGGAGTGAGGCTGCCAATGACTGAAAAAGAGATGCAGGAGGTTTCTTTGGAAGAAAGTCATGAGCATACGCATGGGCATACTCATTCGCATGACCACGCTCACGGCCATAATCATGAGCATAGCCATGAACACAGCCACGAACACGGTCATGTTCATTCCCATGAACATACAAAGGCTGTGCTGAACCGCATGGCGCGTCTGATAGGACATATGCAGTCAATTCGCCGTATGGTTGAGGACGGGCGTGACTGCAGCGATGTACTGATTCAGATTTCCGCGGTAAATGCGGCATTGCGCAATGTGGGAAAAATTATATTAAAGGACCACATGGAGCATTGTATAGTCGATGCGGTGCATGATAACAATCAGGAAGCAATAGATCGTTTCGAAAAAGCACTGGATCAGTTTGTCAAATGATGAACGGAAGGAAGCGATAGATATGCGTAAAGAGACATACCCTGATTTGAATTATACAAAAGGGCTTGAGCGTTTTATGCATAAGGAAGATATGTATAAGACTTTTTTACAGCAGTTTCTATATGATTGTTCCTTTGAAGAGTTTTGTTCCGGAGTTGCAATGGGCGATATGGGCATGGCTGATAAAGCGCTGCAGACATTGCGTGGAACTTCGGCGAATTTGAGCTTTGAGAAGCTTTATCACGCAACAGGCGCAGCGGCCCAGGCGATTCGTGACGGGTATGGCGAGGCCGAGATGCAGGACATAATTGAAGAAGTAAAAGAGGCATATATGTCTGCATGCAATGCGGCTAAGGCCCATATTGGTTTAAAGTAAATAGAAACGGCTCTTCTGGACAACAGAAGAGCCGTTTTTAGGTCCTGAATTAAATTGTCGGAAACATATACGCGAGAGTCTTGAATCCGTTTTTGTACAGTGTCTTTTGGCATTTTTCGAGGAATGCCGCAAAACGCGGAGCACGGAGCCGTGCCTTGAAACGCATAAGCGTGTGTGTATTGCCGCCGAAAATCGGGACGCGGTGAAGCTCATACATGTTGTCACCCGGGTGTGTGTTGCCCAAGTCTACCGTAAATGCACCGCGGTATCCTGTGCTTTTGGTAATGGATTCGATTGAGTCCGTTATATATCCGCACGGATACGCCAGATATTTTACAGGACGTGCCAGATGCCATTCAATTGCAAGTCTTGAATTTTTGAGCTGATGTTCAATCTCTGCATCGGAGCCAAGCTCCGTGAGGACAGAATGGCTCAGGGTATGACTGCCAAATTCGATATTGTTTTCCTGCATCTCAAGTATCTGGGGCCATGTAAGATAGTTGGGATAAAGTCCTACATAGTCCGAAATCAGGAAAATAATTGCGTGCATATCCCGTTCCTTTAATATGGGATACGCCACGGTATAATTGTCAAGATATCCGTCATCAAAGCTGATGAGAACGGGGTTCTCAGGGAGCTTGTCTCCTTTTTCGAGAACATCAGCCAGCATGTCTGCCGTAATGGTGTGATATCCCTCGTTCTTGAGATAATCCATCTGAGCAGCGAATTGCGAGGATGAAACGGTAAGAGCATTCTCGTCCTTGTCATTAATCTGGTGATAATTCAAAACAGGGATTCCGCTTGGCTGGGACAGCAGCGCATAAGCAGAGGCTGTGAGCAAAAGAAGCAGAATCACTATGATACGTTTTAAGTTTTTCATGTTACAAAAGCCTTTTCAAAATAATAATTTAAGACAAATTTATTTATTGTTTACGATATCAATCTTGAACAATATAACGCTGTAATAAATTACTGTCAAGAGAATGTGGTACAATACACCTCAGGGTATGATTCAAAGGTACCGTATATCAGTGTTGGTAAAGGCGAAAAGAAAATTATTATCATCTAAGCTTTTTATGATATACTAGTTAGCAGGCTAAGTTAAAAGGAGCGTAAAGTAAAAATGGATAGAAATGATTTATGTTGGTGCAGAAGCGGAAAGAAATATAAGCATTGCCATCTGAACTTCGACCAACGTTTAAGCGAAATAAAATTTGATTTTTTCAAGGGACAGGTACGCCCGCCTCACAAAATAATCAATAATCAGAAGGATATCGAGGGAATCAGAAAGAGCGGTGTAATCAATGACGGCGTTCTTGATCTGATGGAAACTTTGATTCGTCCGGGCATTGATACGGAGACACTGGACAAGGCTGCAGGTGAGTATATCACATCTCACGGTGGTATTCCGGCGTGTCTCAACTATGCGGGCTTCCCGAAAAACGTATGTATCTCAATAAATGAAGTGGTCTGCCACGGTATTGCTTCGCCTACCACAATCCTTAAAGAGGGCGACATTGTAAACGTAGATACTACAACGATTCTTGACGGATATTATGCTGATGCGTCCCGTATGTACCTTGTTGGTGAAGTGTCACCGGCAGCAAAGCGTCTTGTTGAGGTTGCCCGCGAGTGCATGGAGCTCGGCATTGAAGCAGCCAAACCGTGGCATTGGCTCGGCGATATCGGCGCCGCATGCGGAGAGCACGCGCACAAAAACGGATATTCCGTGGTCACGGATTTAGGTGGACACGGTGTCGGCAAGGATTTCCACATGGAACCGTTTGTGCCTCATGTGGGTGAGGCCGGTACGGGAATGCTTCTTGTGCCTGGTATGGTTCTCACGGTAGAGCCTATGATAAATGAAGGTACATATAAAGTAGTAACAGATAAGAAGGACGGCTGGACTGTGCGTACAAAGGACCGTAAGCTTTCGGCACAGTGGGAAAAGACCATTCTTATCACTGAAACAGGCACGGAGGTATTATCAAGCTGATGCTGACTTTTGAAGAACTCGGAATCCGCGGTGAAGCGGTAAAGCTTCTGAAGCATGCGGGTATCCATGAAGCAACTCCGGTGCAGGAAAAGGCTGTTCCGGTGGTTCGCGGCGGAAACGATGCGATTGTTCAGGCGCCGACGGGCACAGGAAAAACACTTGCGTTCCTGCTTCCTTTGCTGGAGCGTATGAAATCCGGTGTAGATACGGCACAGACTCTCATAGTCACCCCGACACGCGAGCTTACAAGACAGATTGGAAAGGTAGCTCAGACCGTATGCCCTGCATACGATATCCGCTCGCTGGCTTTGTATGGCGGACAGGATATTGAGAAGGAAAAAGAACGTCTCGGACGTCATCCGCAGCTTGTCATAGGCACACCGGGACGTCTTCTTGACCATATAAGAAGAAAGACTCTGCAGCTTTCACAGGCAAACAAGGTCGTTCTTGATGAAGCTGACGAAATGATGAAGCTGGGTTTTCTTGAGGATGTAGAGGTTCTGCTTAAGGCTCTTGCAGCCGACCGTCAGCTGCTGCTCTTTTCAG
Organism: Schwartzia sp. (in: firmicutes); assembly: GCA_024691625.1. GTDB lineage: Bacteria > Bacillota > Negativicutes > Selenomonadales > Selenomonadaceae > Schwartzia. The sequence continues at coordinate 867 of JAILNL010000216.1, read as the reverse complement.
CGACTATTCCTGACCGCGTCCGCGCGCTGGCTCACCGTTATATGGTACAGCCGCAGGAGATTAAGGTTGAAGCAGATGCGCCGACTCTTGATGCTATTCACCAGACCATAATCGATTCCACAGAGGAAACGAAGCTTGACCAGCTCTGTGAGATTATCAATACACGCCAGCCGTATCTGATGATGGTTTTCTGTATGACAAAGCAGAGAGTTCATCAGGTTATGATGGCGCTTGCTCAGCGCGGATATCTTGTTGATGAGCTTCATGGCGATTTGACTCAGGCACAGCGGAACTTTGTAATGAAAAAATTCCGTTCCGCAGAGCTTCAGATTCTTGTTACCACTGACATTGCCGCACGCGGACTGGATATTGAAGGTGTTACCCATGTGGTAAACTACGACATTCCGCGTTCTACAGAGGATTATATTCACCGAATCGGACGTACGGGACGTGCAGGACGTGAGGGCGAAGCGATTACCTTCGTCAATGCGCGTCAGTATGACAAGCTGCGTGCTATCGAAGCGGGAATACGCAAGCATATCGTAAAACAGCGTTCTACACGCAGCCGTGAGAAAGCGAAGGCGCGTGAGCAGATTGCGGCAAAAATCCGTAAAGAACGTCAGGAAGAAAAGAAAAAGAAAGCAAAACCCCTGAGCAAATATGCAAACCGCAAGGGTGCAGAGCATAAGGGAAGGGATATGCGGAGCCGCAGAAATCCGTCAGCGAGACACGCCAAGCCCGCACAAAAGAAGAGAAGATAAGTTTTTGAGAACCTACGTGAAAATCGTAGGTTCTTTTTTGTTGTAGAAAGTTTTATACAATTGGCAGGAATTTCTTGTTCAACATAGAATATATACTAAAGTTGAA
>JAILNL010000135.1 GCA_024691625.1 Schwartzia sp. (in: firmicutes) | reverse complement strand
GGAAGATACTTCAGGGACAGGGTAAACGCATAATTTCGCAGCATTGCCTGAGTTTTGGCAGGTGCGGCTCTTGGCAGGCGTATGGAGGAAAAGGTATGAAATATGACATTGTTATAGCGGGGGCAGGGCTTTTTGGCGCTGTTGCTGCGCATGAGCTTGCCGCCGCAGGAAAGCGCGTCCTTGTTGTTGAACGGCGCAAGGCTGCCGGAGGCAATATCAGGTGTGAGGACAGGGACGGAATAGCTGTTCATCTTTATGGCGCGCATATTTTTCACACGAGTATTCGTGAGGTTTGGGATTATGTGAATAGCTTCGTGGAGGTCAATCCGTTTATAAACAGCCCGATTGCGAATTATAAGGGAGAGCTGTATAATCTTCCGTTCAACATGAACACGTTTCATCAGATGTGGGGAGTTAGGACTCCGAAGGAAGCGGCAGAGAAAATTGAGGAGCAGCGTTCGATTATAAAAGGTGAGCCGAAAAATCTTGAGGAGCAGGCAATATCTCTTGTCGGAACAGATATATATGAGAAGCTTATCAAGGGATACACGGAAAAGCAGTGGGGACGCTCGTGCAGTTCGCTTCCTGCGTTCATAATCCGTCGGCTGCCGGTGCGTTATACATACAACAATAATTATTTTAATGACCGTTATCAGGGAATTCCTGCTGGCGGATATAATGCACTCATTAATAAGATGCTTGATGGAACAGATGTTGAGCTTGGGGTTGATTTCCTGAAGGAGCGGGAGCGATTTGCGTCAATGGCAAAGCATGTTGTATATACCGGGGCGATTGACGAGTATTTCGATTACGAATATGGTGAGCTGGAATATCGTGGCCTGCGGTTTGAGCATGAACGAATGGAAACGGCAAATTATCAGGGGGTTGCGGTGATGAATTTCACTGACCGTGAGACTCCGTATACGAGATGCATAGAGCATAAGCATTTCGAGCCGCAGAATGCTGAGCTGGCGGAGAAAAATGTTACTGTTGTTACGCGTGAGTATCCGGCTGATTGGAAGCGCGGTGATGATGCGTATTATCCTGTGAATGATGATAAAAACCAGAAGCTTTACCAAAGGTATGCTGAACGCGCAAAAAAATCGAATGTGATTTTCGGCGGGAGATTAGGAGAATATAAGTATTACGACATGGATAAGTCCGTTGAAAGGGCGCTGGAACTGTCAAAGTGTCTGAAGTAATGTAAAAGATAATGCCGCAGGAAGAATTGCTTTCTGCGGTTTTTTATTAAAGCATGCAGGGATTTATATCCTTTTGTCGAAGTTATTAGTGTTCGACAAATGTCTGATAAGAGTTGAGATTTTGCATGGCAAGGAATGGGATGTGAAACAATGCTGGACAGTCTGTTTGCAAAAGCGGGAAAAATATTCGGGAAATCTGAAGAAGCTGCTTCGATGGAGCCGATGCAGGAAGAAAAGAAAGAACAGGGAAGGCCGGAGGACATTACATATATGAAAGCATACAGGATTCATGAAGAGGATGGGAGCTTTACATTTGAGGATCAGGCTCCGCGAAGGAACTGCGTGTATGATGTGGTAAATCTGAAGCTTCCGCAGGGAGCGGTTATTTTGGATTTCGGAGGCGCGCCGGATGTTCTCAAGAGAATTCGGCTTGAAAATAACGAATACACGCACCTTGAAACTATAGACAGTGAGCCTGTACTCGTGGCGGAAGCAATCAAGAACGGGATAGGAATTCCGACTACGCGGTATACGAAGCTTGAGTATATTCCGCTTCAGGAGGATATTCGCTGTGATTTCGAGGAGCTTTGCAAGAAAAATGCTCCGGATAATATTTACCATGTGACGTATTCTGAGGGCAGATACCGTCTTACGGATATGTACGGAAGCAAAATCATCACGAAGCAGGAAGCTATGAAGTATCAGTCGGAGTGGGGCTGACGGGAATATAGGCGGGAGACAGCAATGGGTAGAGTGCATATCTGTTATGCAATGTACGATAAAAAGGGAACCTTCAGCAAATATGTCGGAACAAGCATGACATCGGTTTTTGAAAATACTGAAGCGCCTGTGACTATGCATTTGATGCATGATTCCACTTTAACTGATGATAACAGAAAGAAATTTGAAGCTCTTGCGGAGCGTTATGGTCAGGAAATAAAGTTTTACAATATGGAGGATTTGGTCGGCGATGTCCTGGGCGGAATACTGGATATTATACCAAAGGCGCTTACGGACCGGTTCAGCCAGGCTGCACTGTATCGCCTGCTTGCGGGCGCAGTTATGCCGAAGGATGTAAGGCGTCTTATTTATCTTGATGCGGATACTATAGTGAATTTGGATATCGAGGAGCTTTGGCATGAAAAGCTGGGCGAGAACGGTCTGGCCGCAGTCGAGGAAACTGCTGCCACGCAGGGGAACCCGGCAGATCAGCCGTTGATATCCAAGGGCATAGTGGCTCGTGACAGATATTTTAACTCGGGAGTGCTGGTCATTGATCTTGACAGATGGCGTGAACATCCTGAGTTTTTGACGGACGGGCTTCAGATGCTGTCGGATAATCCGGACTGCTTTTGTTTCGACCAGGATATTTTGAATTTTTCTTTTGCCGTCGCTTATGCAAAGCTTCCCGGTCGTTACGATGTTTTCGTGAGTGTGGACCGATATCTGGGAAATGAAATTCGCGCTGCAATCTACCACTACGCCGGAGCCGTATTGGATCCTTTTAATGCGGCTGATGCACACAATCGCCTTTATGTATCTTATTTCACGAAGAGCCCATGGTGCTCGGATGATTTCGTGATGCGGCTTTTTGGCAGGATGTATGAAATCATGGACAGCAGCCGTGCCGGTTCAAGAGAGTATTTGACGGCTGCTGCAGGGAGAAGACGTATATTTTTGGGAAGCGCGGAAATGCGCGATAAGGTGGAGCGTTATTTTCGCATAAAAAAAGGCGAGGAGTATAAGGCCGTAATAGGTAAAGACGGAACGCTTTCTGTCAAACCGCTTATTCAGATGATGAAAGAAAATCGTGGAGCACTGTTTGTGCTTTTTATGGATGTATATGAGGACCTTAAAATGCATTTTCAGAAAGCAGGCTTTGAAGAAATGACTGATTATGTGGATGGGCTTCAGCTTATGACAGAGACGGAAGGCGGAACAAAGCTTTGGGGCGGAGATCTTTTCAGCAGTCTCTAAATCGAATCAGAGGAAGAATAGAAAGGCTCGCGATAATCGTGAGCCTTTCTCATCAATATGAGATAAGGCTTGCTAAGCTTTCGTGCGATAGAATGCTTTTTTAGATGGGGTGCAATTTATGGGTGGATTTCGGTATCCTGTGGAATATTTCAGCTGCAGGGATTTTGATAAAAAACCTGAAGAAATTCAGCAGATGCTTGAGTATATGGCGGATTTGGGACGTAATTTTTCCGGTCCTGTAAGGGGCGAGACCGGCATTGATGGGGTGAAACTGGACTTTAATAACGGTGTGCGCGTGGAGGTTCCGGAGGGCTTGTGGCATGTGACTATAGGGGATTATGATTCGGGGATGGTCTTTTATGATGCGGATGCTTCCGCAAAAATGATTGTGTCCCTGGAAAAGTACTATGTACACTGGCAGATACGCATATCATACGAAGGGAATCCGGTTTTTGAGCATATTTTTGATATGCGGGGGCAGAAGGTGCGGCTGATTTTCAGAAGCTGGCTTCTGGGGGATATGCAATCTTTTCTGCCGTATGTTCCGTATGTCCGTGATTATTACGGTGCAGATGTTTATTACTGGATTCCTGAGACAATGAAGGACGCGGCAGCCCGTCTGATGCCGGATATTCCGTCGCGGGAGGATTTTGATGGAGATACCTACGCGACATTTTATTTCAATGCCGCGTTGGAGCTTCCGTGTATGCTTCCTATGGATGGGCGACAGGTACCTATGATACAGACAGGGCAGGTTATTATGAATTTGCCGCAGCCTGCGCCGAAAATCCCGTGGCCCAAGGGAAGACGCCCAATAGAAGAACCTTATGTCTGTATCGGAGTGCAGGCTTCATCTGTTGGCAAGGGCTGGCTCTATCCTGGTGGCTGGAATGAGGTTGTGGCATATCTTAAATCTTTGGGATACCGTGTACTCTGCATAGATAAAGAGCGAATCATGGAAGCTCATGGGTACAGAATAGAGATGCCTGAAGGAGCAGAAGATTTCACGGGTGACCTTCCGTTAATTGAACGTTTGGATATGCTGACACATGCGGATTTTTTCATTGGGCTGGCAAGCG
>JAILNL010000087.1 GCA_024691625.1 Schwartzia sp. (in: firmicutes) | reverse complement strand
TGAACAGCCTCGATGAATTTATCCTTCGGGAACGGAGGCATCTCCAGATATTTTGCCGTATCATACATACGCTCTGCGTTGAGGTCAGGACGGAAGCATACAATGTCGCCCTCCTTCGTGGTATACGCCTTGAGTCCCTCAAAGCAGGACTGCGAATACTGCAGTACGCCCGCGCACTCGCTGATTACTACCATCGGGTCTTCAGTAAGTCCGCCTTCCTCCCATTTCCCGTCTTTGAAATTGCAGACATACCGTTTGTCGGTAACACGGTATTCAAACCCGATATTTCCCCAGTCAATGTCCTTCTTTGCCATACACAATCCCTCCAAAATATTTCTGCACCCACAGCAGTTTTTTGTAATACATTTGTCCATTCGTATTATTCGAAAGATGTAACCTTACGAACGAGATTAGGTATAGTTTATTCTTTTTTGTGTAACTTTGCAACAGCTAATCCGAGAAAAATCTTGTGCATACAAACAAAAAGGAGCCGTGAATTTCACAGCTCCAAAACATTTTATGTATTTATCCCAATATCGGGCTCAGCAGAAGCTCCGCAAAGCCCACAATCTCACCAATGGGGCTGAAGCCCTTTCCCATGGACTCGTCCGCCACCATGTCGATACGGCCCGTTTCCTTCCCGTCGTAAGTCACAACGAGCTCGCCCACCTTATCCCCCGCTTTTATCGGAGCGTGGATAAATCTCGGCATTTCCATGCGGTAGCCGCAGCGGTCGGAGCGTTCATTATCGAAAAGAACATACCTTATGTCCTCTCTCGGGTGTGCAGTGACTTTATAGGTTGAACCGTCATGCACCCACACCGACTGACCGAGCTGCTCTTTTACAGGGCCTTTCGTGACACGTACTCTCGAAAAGCCGTAGTCCATCAGCTTCACAGTATCGCGGAAGCGGTCCTGTGTATCGGGAGCGTTGAGAACGATACTGATAAGCGTAACATTTCCCCGTGTGGCAGCCCCTGCAAAGCAGCCGCCCGCGGCATTCGTCCAGCCTGTCTTTAACCCTGCCATTCCCGGATAAACGCCCAGAAGCTCGTTGGTTGTCTCAACGGAAAGCCCCAGAGTTCGCGGAGACTGCCAGTAAACGTCCTTTTTCCTCATGCCCGCAATACGGCGAAATTCAGGATTGTTCCAGCCATAACGGGCAATCATCATCATATCACGCGCCGTGGATACGTGCTGTGCCTCCGTAAGCCCATTCGGATTTGCGAACCGCGTCTTTGACGCGCCGATATCACGCGCCTTCTTCGTCATCTTATCCGCAAAAGCAGGGACAGATGAAGCCATCTGCTCCGCGATAGCCACAGCCGCTCCGTTGTCGGAGACAATCATCATTTCCTCCACAAGGTCGCCCATGCGTACAGCACGTCCCGCAGCATCGTCAAGCCATGTATCCTCTGTAGCCGCCGCGCTCGGACTGATAACAACCGTTGAATCCATGGACGTATTCTCGATTGCAAGAATACACGTCATCATCTTTGTGAGGCTTGCAGGGTGCATCAGACGGTCTGCATTTTTTTCATATACAACACGGCCCGTAGACGCCTCAACAACAATGGCTGCCTCTGCCGTAATCCAAGGCTCCCTCGGTGCCGCAGACACGGCTTCGGAAAATATCAAAAGGCAGACTGCCGCGCAGATAAAGAGACGCGCCGCGCCTGAAAATCTATTCCATAATCGTTCCATTTTAATACGTATACTCCTTCAAAACATAAAAGGTTCCCTGTGCTTTAAGGCAGACATCACCGAACTCGTCTATGACATCAGCCTCGCATACCATTGTATGCTGCCCGTTGTGCACGACTTTTCCTACTGCGTAAACATGCGTCCCCTCGGGAAGCGCCTTCAGATAATTCATATTCATGGAAAGAGTCACCACACGCTTGTTGCATCCGAGGCATGCACCGCCCATGGCCGTATCCGCCAGCACCATTGCAAGGCCCCCGTGGGCGATTCCATATATATTCGTCAGGTTATGAGTCACCTCGGCATCAAGCCGCACCTCACCGAAGGTAAAGCTTGTGACCTCAACTCCCATAGTCTCAAGCATGGGATTCTTGTCTTTGAAAAATCCGATTTTATTGCGCACCGAGTCAACAATGCGCTCATCATCCTTAAATTCCATCGCCGGGATTATGCCTCCTCGTCGAACGCGGTAATTTCAACACCGTTTTTTACGGCATGAAGAATCTTCATGAATTCGTCGCCTGTGATAGTTTCCTTTTCATACAGATAATCCGCCAGCCTGTTCAGGGCATCGCTGTTCTCCGTGAGAATAGCCTTTGCCTTTTCATGCTGTTCTTTTACCAGCGCCACAACCTTGCGGTCAATTTCACGCTGCATATCCGGAGAGCACATGAGCGAAGTGTCTCCGCCAAGATACTGATTCGTTACCTGCTCCATAGCCACCATACCGAACTCGTCGCTCAT
>JAILNL010000016.1 GCA_024691625.1 Schwartzia sp. (in: firmicutes) | reverse complement strand
TCCGCCTGCGCGTCCGCGCGGAATGATTGTTACCTTATGAACAGGATCTGCATTCGGGAGCAGCATTCCCACAAGGGTATGGCCTGCTTCATGATATGCGGTAAGGCGTTTTTCCTTATCGGTCATGATGCGGGATTTTCTTTCAGGACCTGCCATGACACGCTCAATGGATTCCTCCATGGCATGCATTGCAATGGTTTTCTTGTCATGACGTGCGGAAAGCAGCGCTGCCTCGTTGACGAGATTGCTGAGGTCTGCGCCTGTGAAGCCCGGCGTACGGCGTGCAAGAATATCAAGGTCAACGTCTTTATCAATAGGTTTCCCTTTTGTATGTACCTTGAGGATAGCGTGACGTCCGCGGACATCCGGCTTGTCAACGACAATCTGACGGTCAAAGCGGCCCGGGCGGAGAAGTGCCGGGTCAAGGATATCCGGGCGGTTCGTTGCCGCTATGATGATTATTCCTTCATTAGCCGCAAATCCGTCCATCTCAACGAGGAGCTGGTTGAGTGTCTGCTCGCGTTCATCATGACCGCCTCCGACACCTGCGCCTCTCTGACGGCCTACGGCATCAATCTCATCAATGAAAACGATACAGGGGGCATTTCTCTTTGCCTGTTCGAAAAGGTCACGAACACGGGAAGCACCGACACCGACGAACATTTCTACGAAGTCGGAGCCGCTGATTGAAAAGAACGGCACTCCTGCCTCACCCGCGACAGCACGGGCAAGCAGAGTCTTACCTGTACCCGGAGGGCCGAAAAGAAGTACGCCTTTAGGAATACGTGCTCCCAAATCGTTAAATTTCTTCGGCTGCTTGAGGAACTCGACAACTTCTTCAAGCTCCTGTTTTGCTTCGTCAGCGCCTGCCACGTCGCCAAAGGTAACCTTTACCTTATCCGCTCCGCTCATGCGGGCACGGCTCTTGCCGAACGACATGACACGTCCACCGCCGCCCTGTGTCTGCTGCATGATAAAGAACAGCACACCGACGAGCACCAGTACCGGAAGCATGGACGAAAGCATTGTCGCCCACCATGGCGGTTCAGGCGGATTCTTTGCACGGATGTCAACGTGCTTTTCATTGAGCTGCTGTACCAGCGTAACATCAATGTTCGGCACATTCGGCGTAATGGTTATGAAGTCTGTTCCATCAGTCATCACGCCTTCAATAATATTGTTGGTAATCGTAACCTTTGCTACGTTACCCTGATTGACCTGCTGCATGAAAGCAGTGTAGCCAATCTCCTGCTTGGCCGTTCCCTGTGTATTGAAGTAATTGATGATCATTACCGCAACACAGATGACCAGCACGTAAAATCCAACATTACGTATAAAACGGTTCAAACGAGTTCTGCCCCCTTATCCCGAAACAATGTTAAAGTGTGTAAGTGTAATTATAACGCATTCGTTCAAGTTTTGCCACGCCCAAACAACGGATTCGGGTAGTATAATTTTCCTGTCTTGGGAAAATCCATCATACGTAAATTTCGCGTTTGAGGACGCCAATCAATGGAAGATTGCGATATCGCTCAGCATAGTCAAGTCCGTATCCTACGAGGAAAGCATCAGGAACCTCCCAGCCGAGGTAATCAATATTTACGTCTACTTCTCTTCTGGACGGCTTGGAAAGAAGCGCACAGAGGCGAAGGCTCGCCGGCTCACGCTTCATGAGCATCGGGAAAAGATTTTTCATCGTAATTCCCGAGTCAATGATATCCTCGCAGATGAGAACGTCCTTGCCTTTGATATCAGTTTCAAGATCCTTGCGGATTTTTACGACACCTGAAGAGCTGGTTCCGTCACCATAGCTGGAAACAACCATAAAATCCAGACGTGCAGGACATGTAATCGCACGCACGAGGTCCATTGTAAAAATCGCAGCACCCTTCAGTATTCCAACCACAACAAGGTCCTTGCCTTCATAATCCTGGCTGATGATCCGCCCCATAGCCTGAATTTTATTAGCAAGCTGCTCCTTTGTAAACATTACTCTTTCCAAATCTTCCATCATGATAGATTACAACTCCCTTTTCGATTAATTCCTCAGCCATTCCGGCATTTTATCATATATAAGTTTCATACGGACCGCTGCACCCCCGATTTTCGGACGGGCTGTGTCCGACTGCCGTATTCCGGCAATCCATAAAATCTGTCCGTTTGCTTCGACAATCGGGATTTCATTTCTTCGATCCCGTGGTATTTTACGGTCAATCAAAAGTTTTTTCACCGTCTGGCTTCCACCGCCTGCCGAAAAGCGGTCGCCGTTTTTTCTCATGCGGACCTTCGCTCCCGAAAGCATTTCCGCATCTATAAATATCTCACTGCGGCTGCCGGATGGTCCTTCGTATGAGGTATTCTCACACGAAACAGACAGCCCCAATTCGTCAATATGTGTAATCCCCGGAACTGTGAGAGGCTTTTCCTCCCACTCCACAGGCTCTGCATTCTCAGCCGAAAGAATAACCTCTTCGGCATTTGCCCATGCGTGCAGGCTGCAGGGAAGGTGAAGCTCTTTCCCTGTATGCCCCGGAAGAAAGAGTTTTTTCAATGCTTCGTACAAAACATACGAAAATTTCATGCTGCCGCCGATATTTTGAACGGCGGTACGCAAAACAGCCATCTGCATCGTTTCATGGAGCCCCAAAAAGAGCTGCCGCGAAAATACGACTTTCCTCTCTGTTTCCGAACGAACAACGCTCTTTCTTGCTTCTATTTCCTGCTGTGCGATATAATCCGTCTGGTCAGCAGCAATCGCAGCCAGTCGGCACAATGCTTCGCCAAGCATAGGGTTATATTCTTTCTTAAGCTGAGGAATCAGCGAAAGTCTCAGCTTATTGCGGGTTGCGTCAAGATACTCATTTGTACTGTCCATGCAGGGAGTAATCCCCCTGCTTTCACAATACTTCTCAATAGAATCTCTGCTCGCAAAGAGCAGAGGCCTTATGAGTATTCCGTTTTTGGGGCGTATCGCTGCCAGCCCTTCGACTCCTGTGCCGCGCAGTATACGCATAAGTACAGTTTCTGCCTGGTCATTGGCCTGATGCGCCACAGCAATGCGTGCCGCTCTGATTTTTTCTGCCGTCCCATACAAAAATGCATATCGCATTTCACGCGCGGCAGTTTCAATGGACATATTGTGCTCATCTGCATAGGCAGGAACATCTCCCCTGCCCGCATAGTACGGAATATCATGCTCAAAGCAAAAGCTCCGTACATATTCTTCGTCGTGGTCTGCTTCCTGCCCGCGAATCCCATGATTGAAATGGGCCGCCGCCACTCTGAGCTTCCCTTCGGATTTTTCAGAGATACGGCAAAGAACGGAAAGCAGCGCCATTGAATCCGGGCCGCCTGAGCACGCAGTCAAAACCAGAGTATTGTCTTCCCAAAGTCCCCGGCGCCGCGCATACGCTTCCACTAAAGATTCTAAATCTTCCATGTTGTTCCCATAATCAGAAAAAGCACCCTTTGCAGAGTGCTTATTTCTCCCTTTCGTAAAAGGCTCAACTAGAACGGCGAGCGCCACGTCCTCCGCGTTTGGAGTCTGTTTTCTTCTTCAAATCGGTAAGCCGTTCGTCACTGTCCTTCAAGAACTTAGACAGCTTATCTTCAAAGGAAAGAGGCCCGCTGCTGAACCGTCCTGCAGGACGATGGAAATCTCCGCCACCCATGGGACGATGCGGCGTATGTGCTGCATGTGAAAAGCGATTGCCGGTTCCTGCCGGTGCGGCAGCACGAGGTGCCTGCGGCTGAGGCTGCTCCGGTTTTTTCGGCTGCAGTTTTTTAATCGAAAGACCAATCTTTCCGTGCTCATCTATCGTGAGCACCTTCACTTTAACCTTCTGGCCTTCCTTCAAAAAGTCGTTGACATCATTTACATAGACATCTGCAACCTCTGAGATGTGAACTAATCCGACCTTATGGTCTCCCAAATCCACAAATGCACCGAATTTCGTAATACCGGTAACTGTTCCTTCCACTACTCCGCCAACTTCAATGGCCAAAATACTCTTTCCCCCTTAAGTTAAAAGTTGAATTTATTATACCCTTGCCGCTCTTTGAGTGTCAAGGAAATATACAGGTTCAGCGATGCGCCGAAATGTACGGCATTTCGCCCTGACGCGTCATTCCGAGATCCTCACGGGCAACCTTTTCGATATAGTTCGGATCTTCAAGACCGGCGCGCTGTTCCTTTAATTCGGCATTTCTTACACGCGCCGCTTCCAAACGAGCCTGTGCCGCTTCATAATCACGGTTCAGGGCATTCAAATGAAACTGCTGCTCAACGAAGGTATAAGAAAAGTACACAGCGATTACAACCAACGCTGCGACAAACCAATTGAAACGAATACTATTCTTTTTTCGTTCCATAACCTATCCCCTAATCTTCGAAAACGTCTAATAAGGCATCTTCACAAGATACCATTTTAATCATACTAATATTTCAGTAATTATACAAGAATA
>JAILNL010000002.1 GCA_024691625.1 Schwartzia sp. (in: firmicutes) | reverse complement strand
CACGCCTGTGGGAGCCTCCGCTCAGAAGTTCCCGATTATGCGCAGCCAGTTGTCATCCTTGTCTACAGCATATTCAAGGCTTAAGAAATCATGCATACGGTAGCGGACTGCCGCTTCACCCTTCTGATCCGACCAACGGTATTCATAGCGGGCCAGCCAGCGGTCTGAAATCATCTGTTCTCCTCCAACTATAAACCTATCTTCTCTCAAATCGTACCTCACTATCGCACGAGTCCAGGGCGAAAAATGCCTTGCATAGCCCGCTTCCCATCTCCACTCGGTAGAATGCGGAAGGAAATCCGTCTGTAAAAAAATTTCGTCCTGAGACGTGAATCTGCGCCCTGCATGCAGCCTGAACACCGTGTGATCATCTTTATTGCCCTTCCTCGAAATATCCGTCCATCCCTCAAGGCGAATCAGATATTTCTTGGTATTTGATCGGCTCATGACAGCCAAATCGGCATCAATACGTGAAAGAGTCACCTCTGTATGCATTGAAAGTGCTCTGAAATCAGAGTACGCATCAAGCTTTGAGGCAAACATCTCCTCAAATTCCCTTTTGTGCCGCTTCACGAAAGAAACAGGCACACCGATGAGGGTATTGACTGTCTCCTGCATCTGCCGCCGATGGTTCAGCAGCGTAAAATTCGGGACAGAATCCGAGCGCATACTCAAATCCACCGTACGCACTACGGGAAGCCGTGGATACACAATCAGTTTTACTGACGCGTCGGATCCCGGGATTATTTCAAAATCTCCACGAAACTCGGGAAGATGCTCCTCAAGGTAGTCATTTAGACTGTGTTTTAAAACACCGTTTGTCCAATCGGTAGCAGCCTCCGGAAGGCCTGACAACCCCTGTTCAAACACCCGGCTCACATCTGCAAGATCACGGCGAACCAACGGTTCAACCGCCGGAGACATGCCCTCAACGGTCACATCGACCCTGACATCGTGAATTACATCTGCCCAGGGAATCAATGAAACACGAATCCGCGTATTATCAGCCGGCTCAATCAGAACGCTTTGTACGGAGTATCCGACAAGCACCTTATCAAAGACTTCACGTATAATCTGCTCGTCCTTGGTACGTGTGGCCTCAGCCTCAGCAACACGACGCCCTTCAAGAAGCTGTGCTCCTATTGCAGAAACCGTTGTTTCCATGCGTCTTTCGATTAAAGGCGGAAGGTTATTCCCTGCCTCCACATCAGCATGAACTGATTCCACGAACGCAGATGCTTCCGTGTCCGATACAAAAATCAGCAGAGTCAGAAAGAACCCGGCAAGACCGCAGACGATTTCATGCCGCAGCATAATCAGAAGCTGCCGCCGACACTGAAGTGGACACGGTTGCCCTTGCTTCCGTGAGCGATGTCAACGCGAATCGGTCCGACCGGTGTCTGAACAGAAAGTCCGAAACCGATACTTTCGTGGAAGTTCTTCGGAGACCAGCCGCTATCCCAGGCTGCACCAAAGTCGGTAAACAGAGCTCCCTGTACCTTGGAAACAATCGGGAAACGATATTCCACTGAACCAATAAACATATTGTTTCCGCGGAACTGATCGTCACGATAACCGCGAAGCGTTGTCTGACCGCCGATACGATACTCATTTGCCTCTGTGATATTGCCGAAGCCGCGGTCGTACATACCGCGAAGAGCAAATACCTGTGCATGTCCTGCTTTGATATAGTGATTTTCCTCGACAGTAAACTTACGGAAATTGAAGTCACCGCCAAAGCCGCCGAACTCGCCGCTGAAGCTCAGACGGTCGCCTGTCATCGGGAAGTATACGTTATCACGTGTATCCGTTACATGCGTAAGCGTGATACTTCTGGTGAGGCCAAAGTTCTTGTCGCGCCATTCTTTACTGTTGACAATATTTCCTCTTGCATCCGGAGCCGGTTCATCTTTGCTTCTATCCCACGGACCGCCTTCATGGCTTACATATCTGTCCTTGCGGTTTTTCAGCGTGATATAATTCGTCTGATATTCATTGGACGGACGGCTGAGCGTAATCTCTCCGCCGGAATATTTACGCATATATTCTTCAATTTTGTCGCCGTCCGTATTATAGTCATAATACTCGTATGTACGATTATAGATACGGAACGTGACTGCTGTCTCATGACGGTCAAGCCACGGCTTGCGGTACATGAAGGTATAGCCGTGTGCATCCGTGTTGCTTCCGCTGAACTCAAACTGGAAGTTAATCGCATCACCGACTCCGCGGAAGTTGGTATCACCGACACCAACCATTCCGACAAATCCATCACGAGAACTGTAGCCTGCGCCTACGCTGAAGTTGCCGGTACGTTTTTCCACAACATCAACCTCAAGAACGACAGCATTAGGCTCAACGCCCGGATTCAGCTTCATGTTGACATCCTCGAAGAAACCAAGGTTATAAACACGCTGCATTCCACGGCGCGCAAGCTTCGCATTAAACGGATCTCCCGGCTTCTGGCGCATCTCACGGATAACGACCTTATCCTTCGTTTTCGTATTGCCCTTAACCGTATAACCTTCAAGAGTGCCCTCATTGATAACAATCTTCAGTCTGCCCTCACGGTCAATATCAAGATTGCTGAGCTTGACGAGAATATATCCGTCATCATGATATTTATTTGTGATTGCCTGAATGTTTTCATGCAGCTCGCGGGTATTGAGCATCTTGCCCTCTTTTACCGTGACAAGCTTCATGAGCGTTTCCGTGGACTCTGCTTTATTTCCTGTAAGCTCAAAAGAGTTAAGCGTCGGATTCTCAAGCACATGATATGTAATCACAACACCTTCAGGAATAGTCTGGAAGGTCGGGAATACATCGTAGAACCAGCCTGTATCGTAGATAGCTGCACGGTCATTTTCCATACGGTCCTTTTTGAAAACATCTCCGGAACGCGTGGAAAGTGCAGCTTTTGCAGCAGCCAGAGTCTCAGGGCTTGCTCCCTGGAACTCAACATCAACAATTCTGTTTCCTTCAAAAGAGGAAAGCCAGCGGTCAATGCGTTCTTCTGCCGGGCGGGATTTCGCCCAACGGTCCGCAGCCGTCTGATTTGCATTCTCTTTTTCAACCGGTGCAGCAGCTGCCGGTTCTGTTGCAGGAACGGTCTCGCCTGCCGCAGCTTCCTCCATGGATACTTCACCCGCAGCATCCTCTGCAGGAGCAGCTTCATCGGCGGTCTGTACTTTAATTTCCTGAGGAAGAGTTCCCTCTGTCTTGAGCTGTTTATCCGCAGCATTGGCATCAGCCTGTGCTGCCGCCTCCTCTTCAGATTTTGCCTTTGCAGCCGCAGCCTCGGCATCAGCCTTTGCCCGTGCAGCTTCCAACTCCTCAGGGCTCAGCTCCGGTACGGGAGTCCCCGGTGCCGTAAGCTGCTCAGCAGTTGCTTGCGATGACGGAATAACATTTGAAGGTGCTGCAGAAATATCCGGCAGATTCAAAGGATTGAACTCGCTTTCAGATGCCGTTCCCTCCACCGCCGATTCAGCTGTTTCCTCCGCATACGCATACTGTGCAGGAAGCGCGGTAACACTTGCTGTAAGTGCCACTGATAAGGCCAAAGCCCGATACGATTTCTTAGTCAAAGACGAAACCTCCCAAACCTCATTTATTTCAAAATCTTAATATCGCCATTATTCAAAAAATTGGCGTTTCAACAGGACAAAGCACCAAGACCTGTCCTGCTTTTTACATTTTTGCACATACTGAAAAATGTGCCTCATTCAGCTCACTGTGCACGCAGGCTTTGTCCTGCTGCATTCATAAGCTTTTGCATATCCCGCGACGGAACTGAAGATACAGCTTCATATTCTTTTCCGTGTACCTCAACAGGCAGCGGAATCTCCTCTGCAACGGGTCCCTCCGCAGAATCAGTATAATCGGCAGGAGCCGCAGCAGCATCTGACTTCTGTACCGCAGATTCCTGCGTTTCTCCCTGTTTTGGCTTCTCCGGTGGAATAACATCTCTCACAATCGGAGTTTTCGCGGTTTTTTCCAAAACAACCGGAGATTCTGCCTCCATCGGTTTAGGATACATCATCAAAAAAATCTGCCATACTGCCCCGATAAGGAATACTGCACACAAAACCGGAACCAGCTGTCTGATTAATCGCTGACGTGCTGTCAGACGCTTTGTTTCCTGAGCGCGCTGCAGTTCCGCCTGTGCCAGCATAAGATTTAAATCGCCGCGAAGGTCATTCTCTTTATCAAGCGAGTTCTCTGCCTCACCCAGCCAGTCTTTAGCTGCCTTGACGTGCTGCTTAAAGCTCTTACGTCTGTCCGACATGGTGCTCCCTCCTTTACAACATACTACAATAGTATATTCCACCGAAGTCACACACATTCTGCACGGGAATTTTAACGAAAAAATCCGTTTTTACAATATTTACTTCCATTTATTTCAAATTTTAACTTGATTTAGCTGTTTTTCTCTATATTACTACTTCCAATGCTGCATAAAACGGGACATCATGCCGCGTATACGGCGTATTCCTGTCTTCTGCAACCGATATACATGAGATTCACTCACATTAAGCTGTTCTGCGGCCGTTCCGACATCAGTCGTACCGATATAAACCTCTTCCAGAACAAGCCTTTCTTTTTGAGGAAGTCTCAAAAGGGCCTCCTTGACACGGGCTGAAAGCTCATGTGTTTCGGCCTGTTCCTGAACAGATGCACAAGGATCGACAATCTGATCCTTCAGCGAGAATCCGTCTTTATCTACGGCTCCGTCAATGCAAGCAAGATCAGAACGTCCTTCACGCTTCAAAAAGTTAATCATGCGCCCGCGTATACGATGTACCGCAAAAAGGCTGAACGCAACTCCCCTTGACGGGTCGTAGCTTTCCACGGCTTCAATAAGCCCGACTGTACCCTCCTGAAGGATATCCATAATTACATCCATCGAACGGTAAGCAAGCGCCTGTTTGAATACCAGCGGCTGATAAGACTGAATCAATTCTTTTCGTGCCGAGGAATCATCACGTTCCTTGAACTCCTTCCAAAGAACAGCTTCCCTTTCCGGGGTGAGCAGTTTTATCTTATTAAGTTCATGGATATACTGGTCCAACTGCTCCAAACAAACACCCCCTGTTAAAATCTGAAGCGTCCCTCAAAGCCGATTATATTGTCGCTTTCTTCGCGACGGCCGGCGAACACGCTGAGTCGGTCGTCAAACTCATACTTCACAAAGAATCTGCTTACATTCTGATTGATTCCCTGTGTGTATTCCAGCATGACTTTATCTGTAATATACTTACCTAACTTTACATTATACCCTTCTGCAGAATTCTTGTCTCCACTTTTTTTAGATTTTTTGAAATCATCCTGCACAACAACCAGTTCATCAAGCGTAAGGAAATCACGAATTGTATCCTCGACATCTCCGAGGAAACTCATCTGAAGTCCGGCACCAAGCATAGCCGCCCACTCACTTTGTGATGTATTCTGCCCGGATTTATAAGCTCCGCGCATGGTCAGCACTTTCAGAATTTCCTCACGGCTCATTTCAGGACTTGAAGAAAGATTCAGCTTCATTTCATCAACAGGCCCTTCGATTCCCAAGAATACTTTTGTACGACTGAGTCTCGTATCAGCATGGAAGGAAAGTGACGGCAGGAAGGATCCC
Source organism: Schwartzia sp. (in: firmicutes) (assembly GCA_024691625.1). Taxonomy (GTDB): domain Bacteria; phylum Bacillota; class Negativicutes; order Selenomonadales; family Selenomonadaceae; genus Schwartzia. Next base: position 4,648 of record JAILNL010000002.1, on the reverse strand, counting down.
ACCCTGTTGAAATACGCTTCACCCTGACGAATCTTAAATACTGTCTGCAGATAAGTAACAGTACCCCGGCGTACAGTAACAGTTCCTGACGGTGCGGGGTGGCGTACCGTTCCTCCGTAGTGAATATTACCCTGCAGCCATATATCATACAGCGAATTGCTGTAGAAATGCGTATACTTTCCAACATCAATCCCCACATCAAGAATCATGTTTGGGAACTCGCTCTCGCTTTCCGGAATCATGGGAACAGAAATGGTACAGTTGTTTACAACGGCACGTACAGTAAGCTTTGGCATAAGACGTCCGAAAATAGTATCCTCGCCCAGCTCTGCAGATACAGAAAGCGGTCCGCGATAAAAAGCACTTTGAATATCCAGATTATCCGCCTTAAGTTTCATCCCGTACCCTACAGGAGTATGACCTTCCAGCTTCATAGAGCCTTCCAGAGTAAAGTTTCCTCTTCCGAGATTACCCCTTCCTTCGGTAATAGTAAAAGTATCTCCGGCAAAATTCACTCCAAGATTCAGTTCCGTAAAAGGAACCTCCAATGCGCTGAGTTTAACCGATGCATTTTTTATTCCAACTGAACCAACAACGGACGGCTCTGCCAACGTTCCTCCGATTAAGAGTGTACCTTGAGTTTCTCCAACGGCCCAGTCCACCGAATCAGATATAAACGGAAGCAGTCCAAGGTCTCCGTTGTCAAGTGACAGCCGGAGATTCATCTGATCATAAGCCTCAAGCTGTTCGCCGAAGCTGCTCGTAACCGCACGGAGCGGAATCATTCCGTAGGCACTCGCCTTGTAAAGCTTTCCTGCCTGGTTCTTCTGCACAACAAACTGCTGCACCTCAATGACAGGTCCACGCATACGGAAAAGTCCCGTCATTGTATCAAACGCGGACTTACCTGCTCCGCCGCTGGTTATCTCTACAGAAGCATCTGCCGTCGGATACTGCACCGTTCCACCGAACTGAGCCTCTATATTCATTGAACCCTTGAGCGGATATTTTGAGCCTGCCGCTGCAGGAATCATTCCGGCAGCAATATCCTGTGCGGAGAACCGCCCCTCAATTTCGCCGTCAAGGTCAACCATTCCAACAGCAGCAAACCGTCCTGTTCCCTGCTCGCCTTCAAACTTTTCTATAGCTATAACACGATCGGAAAGAGAGCCGACAAAGATTGTATCTGTTACCGCATACCCTCCGATATCACCCGCCTTCATAAAGATTACGGATTTTGCAACAGGATTTGAAAACGTCCCTGAAAGGTCAATCGTTCCGTCAACATGACCATGGATGGTATCGTTCTTGACATTTCCTATCGCCATGAGACCATTGATATCTCCGTTTTGCACCTCAATGCGGCCTGACAGACGCTCTGTTTTAAGGTCTGCCGAAAGATTCATTTTATATATGCCGTCCTTCTGCTCAAAACGTATGGGGTCGCATACTATACGATTGCCGCGAAGGGTTACCTGGGCAACGACATTAGTAACAGGTTCACCGTTAAACTCCAGGGTTTCTGCCGTTAGCTTTCCATCGAAAGCAGGAGCTGTAACAGTCCCGCTAATCAGTCCTTCAAACTTCCCATGCCCGCTGACAGGATACGGAAGAGAATTTTCAAAACGCTTTAGGTCAATATCGTGGGCCTCGACCTTAAGATTAAGCGCCTGCGTAGACCGCTCAATGGTACCGTTAAGATCCATATCGACGAGTGGCGAGAAGATATGAAAATCATGAAGCGTCATAACACCATTCTTCATCGTATAGTCGCCGTCCATTCCGGAAAGCAGATAGCCGTTATAGCTTCCGCGGTAGAAATGGATATATCCGACCATTTCAGGATCATCAAGCGTTCCCGTGATGGTTATTATATTGTCCACATTACCTGTTATAGGCAGATTGGGTGCAACAAGTGCCGCGATATCCTCCATGCGGACTCCTGTCGTATCAATAGTGAGGTTCACACGGCGTGCGCCGGTAAAACCTACAGTACCCTGTACCAGCCAGTTGACATTGCCATCGTTTTCCATAGAGAAGGAATCGATGGAAATTCCGTCAAGGCTTCCGCTTGCCGAACCGTGGAGGGAACGGTACGGCTGCTCGAAAAGCTTTCCTCCTGCGGCGGCATAACGAACCTTAACAAAAGGATTATCGACAGGACCGCGCACCACCCCGTCAAAATCCGCAAATCCTGTCATATTCGCAGCCGGCTCAAGGTTTTTAAGCAGCGAAAGATCCAAATGCGTTACATAGTAACTCAGGTCAAGAGTCTCCATTCCCGCAATGGTACCTTCAACACCGATTTCTCCTCCATTCTCAAGGGAAAAATCAGCATAATCAATAATGACACTGTTATCTGCAAAATAGAAGGAAGCTTCTGCCTTAGGAATTGAAATTCCTTTATAAACCGCGTCTTTAGCCGAAATACTGCCGTAAACGCTGAGGAGATTTACATCATTTCCTTTTCCCGCAATACCAAGGTCTCCGCTAACCTTACCACGGAAATCTCCGACAGCTTCGCCGAGTCCTTCCGAATCAACATCAAAGAGTTTTACATGACCGTTAAAGCCCAAGCTTTCAGCATCAAATTCACCCGAAACCTCCGCTTTTCCTCCGTACAGCTCCGTCTTAAGAGACTGAATAACTATACGGCTGCCTTCATATGCAGCATATGCTTTTGCATTGGAAAAACGATATCCGTAGACCTCTCCTTCTTTTGCAGAAACCTCTCCCTTAACAGACGGATTTGAGGGAGTTCCGCTTATATCGGCAGTAAAAGCCAATGCTCCATGGTAAGGAATATCCGCCATTACGCGGCTTGGGTCAAAGGACTGTGATTCAGCAACAAGGTGAAGTCTTGGCTCATCTCCGCCAAGGAAAATTTTTCCGTGCAAGGACGCCCGTTGTTCCTCCGCCTCCGCCCCGAGGAAAATGCTCACAGTCTTCCCGGATATTTCCGCAATACCTTTTATTTTCCTGATGTCGGTATCATATACACGGACCTCACCGTTACTGACTTTTGCCTTTCCGTTTGCGGAATATTCACCGTTCTTTCGCTGGATAACCGCGGACAGCTCATCAATTCTTCCACCCTTTATATTTACCTCATTCGGCAAAGTGTCCTGCGGAATCCAGGAAAGATAATCCCGGATATCTGCATTCTTTCCTTCAACAGACATACGAATATCCGTTCCAACAGTTCCTTCAACAGAAACCTCTGCTCCGCTGATAAAAGCCTTTGCGTTTAACTTCATGGCTTCGGAATCCGAAAAATCTACCGAACCGCGCAAGGACTCCGCCACAATCTCTTTGCCGTCCATTCTGACGGTAACATCCATGTGCTCGACATTTACTGTTCCTGCAAAACTCGATTCCTCGCTGTCATCTGAAATAAGGTCACGATAATTCCACGAACCGTCTGACCGCTGTTCAACCGAAACCCTGCCCTTATTCACATCCACATGGTGAACCGCCTTTACCGGGTCGCTTCCCAAAACGCCAAAAAAGCTGAAGCCGACCGTTGCCGACTCCGCTTTAGCTATTTCTGCCCCTTTTTTATCCCAGAGCGTAATATCTTTAATTGTAAGTGAGTGCAGTGAATCTATGCGGACAGCGCCCACTTCTGTGCGCACCCCGAGAGTCTCCGAAGCCTTTTCGGCCGCAACCGCTCCCATATTCTCCATAAATTCACGCGTTCCGACATAATACCAGACGAACAGTCCTACAAAAAGACACACGCCCAGAACCACACCGGCTGCGATGCCCCAATTGCGTTTCATCGCCTACAACTCCCCATAGTTTTATGACACCCTAGTAAAGAAGGGCGCCTCAAGCGCCCTTCTTATTCATGTTTTGTCGTATGCCGACCCCGATTTTACGCCGGGTTCTTCCCCTGCCTCGGCAACAGCTTCGTCAGCAGCCGCAGCTTCCGCTGCAACATCCACATTTGCACTTTCATGCTCTGACGGTCTCTCTGCGTGCGGCAGCTGGATAGCATGCGTCTTCGGCATAGCCGCATCCTCGGCCGATAAATTCTGCGTCTTATCTGCAGACTCCCTGACAGGAATATCGCCCGGCAATCCGTTTTTATAATAGCCTGCAACATCAAGATCAACCTTGATACCCATAGCCATGTCAAGGCTTGCCTTGCTTGTATTGTAATTGTAAAGAGCAGTTATGTATGTTGTCTGGGCGGTTATAAGCGCCTGCTCAGCATCCATAACATCAAGGTTTGTTCCCACACCGGCACCGTAACGGACCTGCGCAATCTTATAGTCCTCTTGGGCTTTATCCACAGCAACCTTTGTGGTCTGGATATTTTTCTCCGCTGCCTGAAGATTTAAAAGCGCCGTCTGCACATCGAGCTGTATCTGCTCATCCATGGCAAGAGCCTCCTGCTGCGCTTTCTTGAGCGCAGCCTTCTTCTGCGCTACCTGTGCTTCTGTAATCCCATTGTCAAAGATATTCCAGGATGCCACCAGCCCATAGACAGTACCGTTTGTCCTGAACGGAGCATCGCCTGCAAGATTACGTGCTACCTGCGCCGTAAGACTGGGCTGCCAACCGGATTTAGCCGCATTCATTAACGCCTCTGCCGCCTTTACTCCCCTATCTGCAGCCAGACCGTCCGGACGATGGTAGAGTG
>JAILNL010000212.1 GCA_024691625.1 Schwartzia sp. (in: firmicutes) | reverse complement strand
CTCATCTATAGCAGACTCCATCATAGACCTGAGGACTCCGTCATAATTCATATCCGGTGTAATATTCACGCTTGCAGTTTCCTTCGTTGAATATACAAGCATCTTGTTTTCAGTAAGATTATAGCGGGATTTTACAAAAAGATTCTCCGGGCTTGTCTGCCGCAGCATGGTTTTCTCACGGCGGTAGTTCTCCATGAGACGCATTTCTGCCGTAATATTCTGCGTCATTCCATACCACTGAACAGGCTTTCCGTCAGCATCATGATAGACGAGATATGTAATACGCTCAAATCGCTTTTCATTGTCTCCCGGCAAATTGAACTCAACATCAATAGAGCCCGATTCACCGTTCCTTACAGCACGGTAAAAATCGAGATATTTCCCACGGTCTTTTTCAGCTATATGCCCTACGACCTCATCGGGGATAAGCACAGTATCCCTGCCCAGCCCGTAATTTTTCAGCGATGCCTCAAGATTTGCCGTCTTAATGAAATACGCCCTGCGGGTCTCGGCATCATATTCCCAGACAAGAATATGTGCCTTCTCAAGTACTCTTTCAAGGACACGGCGCTCAGCCTTCTGCTTGCGCTCCATCTCCTTTTCTTCAGTAATATCCGTGTAACTCACATAATAATGAGCTCCAGCACTGTAAATTACCCGGCGTACAATCACATAAAAAGAGCCGAATCCTACCCCGGCTTTTTTTCTTATATGAAGAATCCCGTCAGTTTCGTCACGGCCTGTTTCTTCCATTTCCAAAAGAGTTTTTCTGAGCCATTCACGATCCTCGGCTTCAAGAAAAAGGTGTATGGTATCCACAGGCTCTCCGCTGAGCGCTTCCGAGGGGATTCCCGTCATCATGGTAAAATACCGATTGACAAAAACACATACGAATTCCCCTGAATAAAGCTGATACATGCAGAGTCCTGCCGGAACATTCTCAAGAATATGTGTAAGACGCCCGTTCTCAGTCTGCTGTCTGCGTTCCTGCGTAACATCCTCGAAAGAGCCCACGAGACCTACTATCTTGCCGTCCTCGTAAAGAGGCGCCTTGCTGGCGACAATATCGCGCACCTCACCCTTTCTAATGCAATGCCCGAATTCGCGGTACGTTGAATTGCCCTGCAGCACCTTCCGCTCATCATCGCGGAACTTATCCACCTCAATATTCCAGCCGAGATCTTCGTCCGTCTTGCCCTGGATAGACTGTACAGACGGAAATCCGTAATAATCCAGAAAAGCACGGTTTGCGCCTATAAAACGTCTGTCCGCATCCTTCCAGAAAATAGCAGCATCAGTAGTACTGAGAACCTTTTCCAAAAGTGAATCAGACCGCTCCCGTGCGCGGCTCTGAGCGCGGTGCATATCCTCCTCTGCAGATACATCAGTACAGGATACATATACAAGACGAGTCCCTTTTTGAGGCTCCCTCAGCTTTGCAATAAACCTCAGATAAATCCACCGTCCGCTGGAATTATGCACACGAACACGCACCGGATAAACCGCCTCCGGCTGCAGTTCAACGTATGACAGCATATTCTCAAGCGTAGCCTTATCCTCATCATGTACCATAAGGTCAGGCCCTGTCGAAGAGTTTTTCAGATACATACGGTCTTTGCCCAAAAAATGACAATATCCGTCAGTAACCAAAAGCACATGATACTTCCAGCCTATGCGCTGAAAAATGCACATAGCAATTGGAAGCTCCTCCAAAGACTTTCTCTCTGTCTCAGTGAATTCATAAGGTTTCATAGCGCTACTCCTTAGAAGTTCCCTAATATCTGACGAATCATTTCCACGCGGTCGACCACAACGTCGGCTTTGGAAAGATCCTGCTCCCCTGAGTTTGGATTCCTATATCCTATGCATTTCATTCCTGCGCGTTTTGCGGCTTCAACGCCGAGATGCGCATCCTCAAGCACAATACATTCAGACGGCTCAACGCCGAGAATCTGTGCCGCCAAAAGATATATCGCAGGATTTGGCTTTGATTCAGTCAGCTCCTGTCCGCTGACAAAAGCATCAAAATACTCTCTGATACCCGTTCTGTCCACAACGAGGGATATAAACTCCCGGCTGCTCGAAGATGCTATAGCCGTGAGCACTCCGTTCGCTTTCAGATGCTTCAAAAGCTCCGGTATCCCTTTTATGGGCTTGAGATCTGTTTTCTCTATCATGGAATCGAAAATCTTATCCTTTGCCTCACACATTTCCTCAATAGGGAGCTCAACTCCGCGTTCCTCCGCGGCCGTTCGGAATGCTGTTCCTCTCTTTGTTCCTGCAAATGTGTCAAGCTCTGCCAGTGATATCTCTATTCCGTACTCATCAAACACCTTTTTCAGTGCCAATGTATGAATCTGCTGAGTGTCAACCAGCACCCCGTCCATATCGAACAAAAAAGCTTTCATCTGTCAAATCTCCGTTCGGTTAGCGGATCGTATCCCTGCTTCAAATGCCATAACGGCTTCCAATACCGCCCCGGAAATACAGCGTGCTTTTTCCGAAACTGAAAAGCAGATACCCGGGTCGTTTCTCGAATCAATCTCCGCTACTAATATATCTTTTGACAGGCATCTGAACCCATCATGAATCAATCCGCGCAGTACGCCCGGGAACGGTGCACGAATCTCCACATTTCTGCCGTTCTCCTCGTCATACAGCTCAGCAATAATATCCCCTGTACGAAGCACGTTTGATATTGTCCTGGGACTTCGTATAACTCCCACAGCTCCTGCAGAAAAAAGGCAGCCCGTTTCGCTCTCGAGGTCTTTAAGATTGCGATTTCTCTGTGCATGGCCTTCATATATGAGCCTCCCAAGATCATGTCCCCGATGAGTCTCAATAACACAGTCAACATCCCTGTGTGCGCAGAAACCTGAACCAAGCCCGATTACATATTCAGCCTTGTACGGTCTTCTGTTTTCTTCCACATCTCCGTTCAGCGTGTTTATAAGAATATGCGGGCGGAATTTTTTTATATATCTTCCGCAGGCATCTACCAGCATAGTTATTTTTTTGCTGCGGAGCAGCTTTTCCGCGGTCTGGACATTTTCCGCACAGTAACAGGTAAGCCGTTCAACGGTTTTTTCACCTTCATACACAGCATCCGCAAAAGAAACCTCCCTGCGTATTGCCGACGGTCTTGCCTTTTCAAGCAGCAGCACTTCATATCCGGAATTATGCATGCGGCACGCAACAGCCGTAGCAATCTCTCCGCCTCCGCGGATAATAATCAAATGCTTCATACAAGCGTCTGTCCCTTCATATCCGAGTTCAACCCTATACACATGCTCATCATATAATATTATTTTACAAAGAAGCATGTATTCCTGCAAGTAAATGCCATTATTCTTTCGGACATAAGTACAAACTTTTGCATTTTACAAAAGAGGCCTCCGTAAAAACATACGGAGGCCTCTTCCATATTCAGCTGTCTTCATAAGGACGTACCCGAAGTGAAAGTCCTTTTTCTTCACAAATTTTTCTGCAAAGTGCAATTTCTCCGTCATCTTCGACGTGGTCAACAACCGTCAGGACAACATTCGGCACATATTTCTTTACATGCTGCGCAAAAGAGAGCATAGCATCAAAAGAACCGATACCAAAACGGCTTCTTGTAAGCTCAAGATAGCGCTGAGCATTGGAAGCATTAAGGCTGATAGAAATCGTATCAAGCAGCCCGCCGCCAAAATCCGGCGCGGTGTCCCGATTGAAATTCAAGTCTGAAAGACCGTTGGTGTTTACTCTTGTCATTACCTCCGGATGAGTTTTTTTCACATAACCCAAAAGCTCTTTGAGGTCATCAAGGCGCATAGTCGGCTCACCAAATCCGCAAAATACAATCTCCGAAATATATTTCCAGGGTGCTGCATCGAGCTCCGCCTTCACAAGCTCCACAGAAGGTTCTTCCTTCAGCCAGAGGGAATGCTCTTCCGCCATATGTTTAAGCGTGCGGAGGCAGAAGGTGCATGCGCATGTGCATTGGTTCGTAATATTGACATAAATGCTCCGCATCCCTTCCGGATGACGGCGCAGGCTCTCCTCAGGCGTAATATACTCTCCGCCTTTGTCTACAGCATATACAATCATTTTCTCATTCTTCTTTCCGAATTTATTTAATTCGTTTCAGTCTTGGTCTTCTGTAAGCACTTTCTTCCTCAGCAGGCGGCGCCGAAGTAACAAGCGTCTTAGGCGGTGCATTTTTACTCCCTATGTTAAACAGGATTCCTACAGCTCCCATACATACAGCAAGAGAAGAGCCTCCGTAGCTTATGAACGGCAGTGGAACACCGACAACTGGGAACCAGCCTCCAACCATGAGCATGTTTGCCGCGGCCTGCCCTACGAGCAGACATATAATGCCTGCCGCAAGTATCTGACCATATGCATCCTTAGCGGAGGTCGCAATTCTCGTTCCATAGTAAGTGAACGCCCCGAAGAGCAGAATCACGCCAAAGGCACCCAAAAAGCCATTTTCCTGGCACCATATTGCAAAAGCGAAGTCCGTATGTGCTTCCGGCAGATAGTGATATTTACTGATACCCTGTCCAAGTCCCATGCCCCAGAAACCGCCTGAACCTATAGCCTGCAGCGACTGAACAATCTGATAGCCGCTGTCTGTTGCATTCTGCCATGGATCAAGCATTGTAAGGACACGTTCAAGACGATATGGCTGTATTATACATATCAACACGCCTGCCGCAGCAATGCAGCCAAGCAAAATAAACTTTGTCTGCCTCGGCATGTTCGAGAGCAGCAGCATACACATAGGAACGCCGATAACAAGAGCGGCTGTCGCGCCGTCCGGTTCACGTTCAATCAGCAAAAACAAAAATGCCAGAACACCCATTTGCGCGTGAAACAGCTGGCATTTCCCTCCAATGGCAACACGGGAGGAAATATATGCTGCCTCAATAAATATGGCGAGCATCTTTGCAAACTCTGCCGGCTGTACCGTTACACCAAGCTGCAGCCAGCGTCTTGCACCATTGACCTCCGTACCTATTATCAGTACAAGTATCAGCATTATCACCACGGCAAGAAATATCCATACAATCCACGACCGCCAGTAATGATAATCTATATATGCCCCCAAAACAAAAAACACAATTCCCACACAGACATTAATTCCGTGCTTGGTCAGAAAGAAATATGGAGTATCGTAATATGTCTCTGACAGCACGAAGCTCGAACTGAATATATTTATCGAGCCTATAATCAGGAGTATTACTACGATTCCGAGAATCGCCTCCCGATCGTTCATCCAGAATTTCCACGAATTATCATCCGCGGAATCCCAGAGCTTCTTCCCATTCATGGGAAGATCACCTCGCAGCGATTGATTTTCTGCCCCAAAAGGCTGAATTTATGTTCATATTCCGTCTCAATGTTATCAGGGCGGTTCTCTGCATGCAAGTCGTATGATACATCCTGCACCTTAAGCCCCACCGCATCAAATTCCTCCAGTGAATAATCGAACAGAGGACGGTTGTCCGTCTTAAAACGGATACGTCCTCCCGGCACCAAAAGCCGACGGTACTTTTCAAGGAAAGTACGGCAGGTCAGTCTGCGTTTTGCATGGCGCGCCTTCGGCCATGGATCGCAGAAGTTTATATAAAACCCGTCTACTTCGCCCGGGGCAAAAATCGTCTCGATTTCATTGATATCAAAAACAAGCAGCCGCACGTTTGAAAGCTCTTTTTCACGAACCTTTACAGCCGCCTGATAAAGAACATCCTGCTGTGCCTCTATACCGATGAAATTATGCTCCTGCTCCCGCTCAGCAAGCTGACTGATAAAATCGCCCTTGCCCGTTCCAAGCTCTACATACAGAGGCTTGTCATTGCCAAACAGATTACGCCATTTTCCCTTCAGCTCTTCTGTTGCAGGACGGTCCTTCGGGAACACAAAATCATCAAAATCGTGAATTGCCTCATCAATCCACGGCTTCCTCCTTAAACGCAAATGAAACTCTCCTTCTTACGACTTTTCAAGTCCGTATTTCTTAAGATAGCGGTACAGCGTAACACGGCTGACGCTTAAAAGATTTGCAAGACGGCTGACGTTTCCGCCTGCAGCCTTCCATGCCTTCACAAAGACCTCACGGTCTTCCTTCCATTTATTATCGGGTTTGATATCGCCCATAAGACTGATATCATTCGGTCCTATGGTATCACCCTTAGTATTGAAGAACGCATACTCCAGCACGCTCTGCAGCTGTTTGATATTGCCCGGCCAGTCATAGTCATGCAGAACCTTAACAGTCTCAGGCAGTATTTTCTTCGGCTGCATCTGGTGCTGTGCCGCCAGCTCTTTTACGATATGGTCGACCAGCGTCGGGATATCTTCACGGCGGCTTCTGAGCGACGGTACACGTATAACACTCTTTGATACAATTTCATACAATGTTTTGTCAAAAAGCCCACGCTCGGTAAGACGCTTCAAATCGCTGTCACATGCTGCAACGATACGGACATCAATGGAACGCTCGACACGTTCACCGATACGGCAGGATGTACCATTCTGAAGATTCTTTGCCAGTTGAGCCGCAATATTCTTCGGCATTTTTTCAACTTCATCAAGGAAGAGCGTACCACCCGAAGCAAGCTCAAGGCGTCCAGGATGGCTGCCCTCTGTGTCAAGCACGATTCCGAAAAGCTCCTGCTCCAAAAGCTCTGGTGTCGCATCTCCGCAGCGAAGCGTAATGAGCGGCCCCGCAGCCCGCGGGCTTGCCTGATGAATACCATGTGCCAGCCGCTGCTTGCCTGTACCTGATTCACCCTGAATGAGCACATGATGCTTATTCTTTGCGACACGTGCAGCTTTGTCCTTCATTGCCGCAAAGGTTGTTCCTTCGCCTACCATTGAGTTCAGGCTGTATTTTGCAGTATAGCCTGCCGCGTGCGCAACAAGTGTACGCAGGTCTTCAATAGGCATTGAAACGACAACAACGCTGGATACTGCCTGATCTATGTCGCGGCCGAGCGGAACAACTGTTGTTATATCCTCATAGGTTTTTGCCTGAGTAATCCATGTTACTTCCTTATTATGGGACGGCACTCCGCGGAAACCGTTATAAATAGGCGTATGCCGGTAGTTCATGACTACATCGCTGAGATTCGGCATCTGTCTTTCGTTCTTCTGAGCGCCGATTCCTGCAAGACGTGTAAGTCCAAGCTTATTCGCGTACGCCACGTCGCCACCCGGCATTACGTGATAAACCGCAAACGGTGTAGCATCCAGAATCGTCTCCTGTGCCTGCAGCCGCTGCATCTGCGAAAGATACGATTCAAGTGATTTTCCAAGACTCAAAAGCATCGCAATGACAGCATCCTGCGGCATCTCCGACTGCTTGACCGCAACAAGTGTCATCATATAGCTGAGTTCTCCGTTCATATAGACAGGCGCAGAGCATGCGTCTCCTCCCTGGCAGTCCTTTACCCACATCTCAGGTCCAAAAAGCCAGAACGGTGTTTCATGCTCCCGTGCAATGGAAATACTCGAAGTTCCGACCTCTTCGATACCGACACGAACACCTTCAATTTCTCCTGCAGTCATCTGGAAATAAGGCAGCGCATAGCTTTTCAACACTACGCAGTCCGAATCCAAAAGCAAAAGACAGAGATTATATTTCTGGAAAAACTCCCTTATGTTTTCCACCATTACTTCAAGGTATTTTATAGCTTCCTTATGCTGGTCCTGCAGCATACGAAAATCCTCTGTATCAAGTTTATGACCCGTGAACATTGTATCCGACTGGACATTCAGCTTTTTGCTCTTCATCCAGGATTCCGCTACCCACGGATGCACGTTCGGGTCTATTATGCCTTCCTTACTGTATTTTTCATAGTAAGTCAGTAATTTTTCACGGCTTCTGTGTTCTCGTATCATGTTCGTTTATTCCTCGCTTTCTGTATCGTTTTTCCCAATCATATATATTTTTTATTGTACCAGTCTCCGATAGTATCTGCAATTATTCACAGTAAAAAACTTTACAAAAATATAAAATTTCTCACGATTTTATGCCAAATTGTAAAACGCACTCCACTGCCCTTCCGTTTTTGCACAATTCATATTTTTTCTTACCCATGCAAAAGGAAAGTATGGTATAATTCATTTCTGGTTGAGTATTTTTAAAGATTGGTGGTTTATTTCATGGCAAAACAGTTCAAACGCATCCGCAAAAACATCAACGCAGCTCATGAGCTTGAAGAAGAAGATAAGCTTGTCGAGGCTCCGAAGCCCCGCCCCTGGGAAAACATTATCCTTGTTGTTGTCATCTGCCTTACGCTGTTCCTTCTCGCGTCCGGCTGGGATATGATGGACAACTGGAACCGCGGAATGTACGCATCTCTCGCTGCAGCACTCATACTCATGTATGTGCAGCGCAAGCATGCGGATAAGCTCTCTGCTTCCGTAGCTCCGTGGCTTAATCGTGGAATTTTCCTCTTTATTTCCCTTTCGCTCTGTCTGTTCGGCTGTGTCATTTATTTACAGCACTTTGCTTCATAAAATATCCGCACGGCAAAAGAAAAACGCCGGCAAGGCTTACGCCTTCGCCAGCGTTTTTTTATTTCTGTCAGCCAGCCAAAAATTTTTCCCAGATAATGATGATTAAAACTCCCGGTATACCGCAGATACCGGCAAAGAGAGCCTTAAGTATCGTTATCTTTATACCGAGTCCGAAGAAATTGGCAACGAACAGCATAAATGCACCTACGACACTGTTCGAAACGAATTTCATCATCAGTTCAATCGGAAGTTTAATCAGCTTTGTTATGACGCATATCGCCAAAATACCCACCGCACAAGCAACAACAAGCGATGAATCAGGCCCGCCTATAGCAGAAGCTGCATCCATAATTATTCCTCCTTAAGCGCAGAATCAAAGCTCCACGCGATTTTCCATGGCTTTTGCGAGAGTGACCTCATCAGCGTACTCAAGGTCTCCTCCTACAGGCAGCCCATGGGCAATACGCGTCACACGGATACCCATCGGCTTCAGCAGACGCGCAATATACATTGCGGTCGCTTCACCTTCCACATTAGGATTTGTCGCCATGATAATCTCTTTTACCTCACTTGACTGAAGGCGCACGAAAAGCTCATGGATACGGAGTTTTTCCGGTCCGATTCCCTCCAGCGGAGAAAGGGCTCCATGAAGCACATGGTACACCCCGTGATAGTCATGCATACGCTCCATCGCAGCGACATCCTGCGGCTGCTCCACAACACAGATAGTTGTGTGATCCCGCTTTTCGCTGGCACAAATCTCACATGGATTACGGTCGCTGAGATTAAAGCACGTTGTGCAAAACCCGATTTTTTCTTTTGCCTCAACAATAGCGCCGGCAAGTGCTTTCGCTTTTTCGGGCTCCATGTCGAGCACATGGTACGCAAGCCGCACAGCCGTTTTGGGGCCTATGCCCGGAAGCGCCCGGAAATGCTCAATGAGCTTTGCCAGCGGCGCAATATACTGCATCAGATCATTCCCGGCGGGAGTCCGAGTCCGCTGGTCAGCTTATTCATCTCAGCGCTCATCATCTCGTCAACCTTTTTCATGCACTCATTAACTGCCGCAGAGATGAGGTCCTGAAGCATCTCTACATCCTCAGGGTCAACTGCCTCCTTGGCTATCGTAAGGGACTGAACCACCTTGTCCCCGTTCATGACTACTTTAACTACACCGCCGCCCGAGGAAACCTCGACCGTTTTCTTTTTCAGTTCTTCCTGCATCAGCTTCATCTGAGACTGAAGCTTCTGTACTTTTTTCATCATGGCGCCCATGTTGCCCATGCCGCCGCCCATTCCACCGTACATAAATGGTATTCTCCCTTCCATACCCTTTCGGGCAATAAACATACATACCTTAGAATATCAAAGTCTTCTTTTTCCGTCAATCCCGTGCTCATTCCTCAGGCGGAACCGGCGGCATATCCTCTTCGTCAGGGAACGGCGCATCTTCGTCTGTTGGAAGCGGTATGTCCTCTTCCTGAGGAGGTGCTTCCATATCCACGGAAGAGGCTTCCCCCTTATTCTCCTGAACCTCCACAAAATGATTCCCAAATACCGCCATGGCCGTATCCATCTGCTTACGCGCATCGGGGCTCATGGATTCTATATCCTTCTGCACCTGCTGCTCAAGCGGAGACTTTTCTTCCGGCTTTTTCTTCGGCATAGGACGCGGCGCCTGCGGAGTCAAATCCCCCGCGACCTCGCACAGCAGCCGCATGGGCTGCCCTGTAATAAGTGCAAGGCGCGACTCAACAAGGCCTTTATAATCGTCCTGCTCAAGCCGTCTCACCAAAAACGGACTACGCATGAAAACGCGGAACATTCCCTTGTTCCAGCCTCCAAACTGCCCACGCGACAGGAAATCTCCAATGAGCTTATATTTCGGCTCCGAGGATATATTTGCAAGCAAATCCTGCCACAGCTTCTGCCCTTCCGGAGATATCTTCAGCTGTCCTGCCGGCACATTGCCCGGTGCAGATACAGCCGGGTGCACCGCTGTCTTTTTTGCGGCACCCGGCATACCGGACCGCATAGGCGGAGCCGAATGTACAGGACGTGCCGCCAAAGCTGCCGAAAGCTCCTGCAGCCGCGCCTCCAGCTGCGCAATACGAACCGAATCTGCCCCCTGCACCGCCGCAGCAGCAGATGTACCTATTGCAGCCGTTCCTGCTGTCTGAGGTCTGCATAGCTCAAGAATGGCTGTCTCAACCGCAATACGCGGCTCTGAAGTCCACCTCAGCTCCGATAGCGCCGCATGAAGTCTTTCCAGCATAGGTGCAAATGCTTCGGGAGCAAACATAGCCGCCCCCTCCTTCAAGGTCTCCTCAGATGTTTCGTAAAAATCAATCCCGTCTGATGTCCCGACGGCCTGATATACCATTATAGACCTCAGTTCTGCAATCATCTCTCCGATAAGCTGCTTGAGATCCTTGCCTTCCTGTATCAGCTCACTCAGTGCCTTCAGTGCTTCCGCTGCATTGTGCCCTGAAACCGCCTTCAAAATACGTACTACCCAGTCATGCCCGACAAGCCCCAAGACCTCCCTGACAATATCCTCGCTGACCTTTTCCTCTGCCAGGGATGCACACTGGTCGAGAGTTGACAGCGCATCACGCATACCGCCTGCAGATTCACGGGCAATAAGTGAAAGTGCCGCTTCGTCCGCAGAAATCCCCGAGTTATCCGCAACATAACGGAGACGTTCTGCTATATGCCTTCCTGAAATACGCTTAAAGTCATACCGTTGGCAGCGTGACTGTATCGTTGCAGGCACCTTATGTATCTCAGTTGTTGCAAGTATGAAAACCACACGTTCCGGAGGTTCCTCCAGTGTTTTCAGAAGCGCGTTAAAGGCTTCCGAAGTAAGCATGTGAACCTCGTCGATAATATATACCTTATATTTCCCGTTTGCCGGCGCAAACTTTACAGTTTCCCGAAGGTCGCGGATTTCATCAATACCTCGGTTTGACGCGGCATCGATTTCAAAAACATCCATAGATGTTCCGTCATTTACCCTGCGACAGCTCTCACATTCATTGCATGGCTCCGTGGTCGGTCCCTGCTCACAGTTAAGAGCCTTTGCCAGAATTTTAGCCGTACTCGTCTTTCCTGTACCGCGCGGACCCGAAAAAAGGTATGCGTGTCCTACGCGTCCTGTCTCAATTGCCTGTGAAAGGGTACGGCTGACGTGCTCCTGCCCCACAAGATCTGAGAAGGTTTTCGGTCTCCATTTTCTGTACAGCGCAACATACGCCATTTTCTCCGCTCCTTTCCGCATCATAAAGATATTATAACTTAAAGGATAATGTTTGCCAAAACATTATCTTTTAAGTTTCGTCGAGCTTGCCTCGACATAATGCATTAGTTCAATTTTTGCCAAAAGCAAAACTTCCTATGTCAGCATTTCAACGAGGTTTTTACCGAGTTCTAACGTAAAGAAGCAGGTTTGCCAAAAGCAACCCTGCTTCTTTACGTTTCGTCAAGCGCCAGCTTGACATAACACCGATTTACAAATTTCGCTCCGCAAAGCGAAACACCGTCGGGAAATAATTTTTATCCTGGTATGCCGCCGCGTGCGGAAACCCCTTTGCCGTATACTGCTGTTTCCCGGGCGCCTTGCATGCTTCATACATTTCCTGCATCATATTGTATGGCACAAGCTTGTCTTCGTCCCCATGAATGAACAGCACCGGAATCCTGACATCCGAAACAACGCTCTCCGGGGACGCTTCTGCAAAGCTGAAGCCTGCACGCCGTTCACAGAATGCATCTGCAATCTCAAGCAGAGGAAAGCTTGGCATCCCCAGAATTTTATCAATTTCTTCTGCGAAAAGCTTTTTGAGCCCGGAATACCCACTGTCTTCAATAACCGCATCAATTCCCGGAGCAGGCTGCGCTGCCGCCAGCATTACCGTTGCTGCTCCCATGGAAACACCATGCAGGAGGATATCCGCATTGGGGTCATGCTTTCTTATCTTGCGGGCCCAATCATTAACATCACGGCTTTCAAGGGCACCCATGGTCAGATATTTCCCCTCGCTGTCCCCGGAAGAACGCATATCCGGTGTCACCGCATGGTAGCCAGCCTTCAGATATTCCTCAGCGTAATCCCAGATGTATTCCTGCCCAAGACCGTACCCGTGGACAATTATGACCCAGCGGTGAGAATCAGTTTTTGGAATGAAATGCGTGGCCTTCAGTGTCAGTCCGTCAAAGGACTGTATGGACCATTTTGCCTCCTCAAAATCCGGGTGAGGCGCCGTCTTAATTGCCTTTCCGTTTCCTTCTATGGCACTTCTAAAAACGGCAGGAGGTGCCTGCGGATCACCCATTGAACCGCGTCTTAGTGCCATGTCAATAAAAAGGCTTCCCGCGAAATATATAATTATACCGATAAAAAAAGTCATCGTGATAACAAACGTCACAATGGCCGTTAAAAAAATCTTTTTCAAAGCGATACCACCTGTCATGCATGTTCGTAAATAAATTAACAGCTCAGACTGAAATCTCAATGAAATCAGTCTGAGCTGTTTTTTAATAGATTATTATGCTTTTTCAGCAGTGAACACGCCTCCGCTTACATCTACGGAAACCGTATCTCCTTCCTGCACGTCTCCACGGATAATTTTCTCCGAAAGCAGTGTCTCAATCGTATGACTCAGCAGACGGCGAAGCGGACGCGCTCCGAAATTCGGGTCAAAGCCCTGCTCAGCAAGAGCGTTAAGTGCCGCATCCGTCCATTTAAGATGCAGTTTGACCTGCTTTTCAAGCCTCTTTCCAAGCCCTGCAAGAAGATGCGCCGCAATTTCGCGAACCTGCGCCTTGTCAAGCGCCTTGAATACAACGATATCATCAACGCGGTTCAGGAACTCAGGACGGAAATATTCCTTCAAAAGGTCTTTTACCGCTCCCTTTGCTTCATCAAAATCCTTATTGAGGATTTCATGGGAACCGAGGTTTGATGTCATTATAATGACCGTGTTTTTGAAATTTACCACACGGCCCTTACCGTCCGTAAGGCGTCCATCGTCAAGAATCTGCAGAAGTACGTTGAATACGTCGCGATGCGCCTTCTCGATTTCATCAAGAAGTATGACGCTGTATGGACGGCGGCGCACAGCCTCGGTAAGCTGACCTCCCTCATCATATCCTACATATCCCGGAGGCGCTCCGATAAGACGTGCCACCGAATGCTTCTCCATATACTCGGACATATCAATGCGAATCATGCTGCGCTCATCATCAAACAGCGCTTCCGCCAAGGTTTTTCCCAGCTCCGTCTTACCGACACCGGTTGGGCCAAGGAATATGAACGAACCAATTGGTCGGTTAGGGTCCTTGATACCGGCACGCGCACGCAGTATTGCCTGGCTTACGACCGTAACAGCCTCATCCTGTCCTACAACACGTTCATGCAGAACATCCTCCAGATGTATGAGCTTCTCGCGTTCACCTGTCAGCATCTTCGTCACAGGAATTCCCGTCCAACGGCTTACAACCTGCGCAATATCTTCCTCACTTACTTCTTCCTTCAAAAGACGGCTGTCCGTCTTTTCAGAGGCCTTCTGTTCTTCCTCTTTAAGCTGTCTTTCAAGCTCAGGCAGACGGCTGTACTTGATTTCAGATGCCTTCATAAGGTCGCCGCTTCGTTCAGCCTGCTCCATCTGTCCGCGCGCCTCATCCATTTCCTTCTTGATTGCGCGTACACGCAGTATGCCCTGCTTCTCTGCCTCCCAGCGCGAACGAAGGTCTGCTTCCTTCTGTCTGAGTGTCTCTTTTTCCTTCTGAATAGATTCCAAACGGGCCTTCGAAGCTTCATCGGTTTCTTTATTAAGTGCCTGCTCTTCAATTTCAAGCTGCATTATTTTGCGCTGAACCTCATCAATGGGCGCAGGCACCGATTCAATCTCCGTGCGGAGTTTGGCCGCAGCTTCATCCACAAGGTCAATTGCCTTATCAGGCAGGAAACGGTCTGAAATATATCTGTCCGAAAGTGTCGCGGCTGCAACAAGCGCCGCATCACGGATACGGACACCATGATGTACCTCGTAGCGTTCCTTCAGTCCGCGCAGGATAGAAATAGTATCCTCAAGTGTCGGCTGTCCGACCATAACAGGCTGGAAACGACGTTCAAGAGCCGTATCCTTTTCAATGTACTTGCGATACTCGTTCAAAGTCGTTGCGCCGATACAGCGGAGCTCGCCGCGTGCAAGCATAGGTTTCAGAAGATTCCCTGCGTCCATAGCACCCTCTGCAGCACCGGCTCCGACGACAGTATGCACCTCATCAATGAACAGCAGAATCTGTCCATCTGATTTAACAATTTCGTTGAGCACAGCCTTAAGGCGCTCCTCGAACTCGCCGCGGAATTTTGCGCCTGCAACAAGTGAACCCATATCAAGGGAATACAGTGTTTTGTTCTTCAGCGACTCAGGTACATCTCCCGCAATAATACGACGCGCAAGCCCTTCGACGATAGCCGTTTTGCCTACGCCTGGTTCACCGATAAGCACAGGATTGTTTTTAGTCCTGCGGGAAAGGATTTCAACCGTACGCCGTATTTCCTCATCACGTCCGATTACAGGATCAAGTTTTCCGGCACGTGCTGCCGCCGTAAGGTCCCGTCCGTATTTTTCAAGTGACTTGTAGCCGTCCTCCGGATGATCGCTGGTGACATTCTGTTTTCTGTTCTTTTTGATTGATGCTTCAATCTTGGATTTCGTCAGTCCGAAATCCTTGCAGATTCTCTGAATCTCATCGCTTCCGTCCGTCACAAGCGCAAGAAGCAGATGCTCCGTGCTTATGAATTCATCCTTCATGTTCTTGGCTGTGGCTTCTGCCTTTGCCATAACACGCGCAAGGTCAACGCCCATGCTGAGGCGTTCCTGTCCCTTGACGCTCGGAATTTTTGAAAGCTCCTGCTCAAGGCGGGCCTTGAGCATAGGAATATCCGTATTTGCCTCATCAAAAATCGTCTGCAAAAGTCCCTCAGGCTCTTTGGCAAGAGCAAGCAAAAGGTGAGCGCTTGTGATTTCCTGATGATAATGCAGCGCCGCTGTCTGCTGTGCAGTCTGAAGCGCCGTTAATGTTTTCTGTGTATATTTTTCTTCTCCCATATTCGTTCCCTCCTTAACGCAAGAACGCAATTTTCTTTTTAAGGTCAGGAGACGTCATCCTGACTTCTGATTTCATTATAAAGCAAAAAGACAAAAAGTCAAATATATTTTGACTTTTTGTCTTTTATTTTTCTATAAATTTTTTACTGCGGGACAAATTCCGCATTTGCCATCATCCAGCTTGAAATATTGCAGGCATTTGGCTTTCTGCACAGGAATCCCGCCAAAAGGCTGAATGAGCTTCTGTCAGAAATTCGGTTCACACAGAGTGACATGAGCTGCATGTCAATGTAAGCATTTTCCTTATTATGTCCCTCTACAACGACAAGCCTGCCGTCCAAAGTATTAAGTCCAAGCTCTGCCGCGTGCTCCCTGCACCAAGGGATATCATCGGAGAAGAGAAAATATCTCTGCGGATTTCTGTGCTCTTCCATCCAGCGGATACGTTCAGCGAACTTCTCCGCCGGAGCCGACCAGCCAAACTCTGCCATATCTCCGCGGCGCACATGTACCGCCGTTGATTCCCTGCTCAGATTGATAAGCTCCGCAATCTCTCTATCCGCCGGACTGAGCGCAGGAAATCTGAACAGCTCCCGAAGCTCTCTCTCGTGAAACCTGAAGAACCCGTCCCCCAGCCAATAGCCGTGAAAATACGCATCACGGGACGGAATAGGTATCTCTGTTTCCGTTCTGGTTTCAAGCACGTCTCCGTCATAGTTCAGATTGTTTACCATACGCTCGCGGACGACTGCAAGAGGAAGCCCCATGTCCTTGAATATCTGCGGAACGCTCTTGCCTTCCTCGTCCCTGGCACATGCCATTCCGTCCCAGGTTTCCTTATCAAACCGTTCGCTCATGCGCGGCGCATGAATACCGAAGATACGCTCCAGCTCATATCCGTTGTGCGGCACCCTGCTGCCGAAAAAAGCCAGATCATCCAGAACACATTCGTCGTTCACCTGATGCTGCAGCCAGTAAAAAAACATATACTGAAACATCTGATTTCCAAGTCCGCCGTTGATATAAACAAGCTTCATTTATGCGTCATTCCTTTCCCGGCGCAGCGTCACCGTAAAGGTAGTTCCTTTCCCCTGCTGGCTCTTAAGGTCTATTATACCGTTGTGCAGCCGCACAATTTCCTGCGCAATGGCAAGTCCCAGCCCGTTTCCTCCCATTTCACGGGAGCGGGCCTTATCCACCCGATAAAAACGGTCAAATACCTTTTGCTGATCCTCAGGTGAAATTCCGATACCTGTGTCCTTTACATCAAAGGCCACCCGTGTCGGTGAAGGGGTACGCAGACATACGGAAACCGCGCCTCCCTCCGGAGTATATTTCAGAGCATTGTCTACGAAAATGAGAATAAGCTGCTTCAGCTTCTGTTCATCAGCACGGATTGCTACAGATTTTTCTCCCGTTCTTTCAAGTTTTATATTTTTCTTTTCAGCCAGCGGCTGCATCTTTCTCATGGTCTGGTCAATGACTTCACCAAGGTCGAATTTCGTGACCTTAAGCTTAAGCGCCTGATTGTCACTTCGCGCGACAACAAGAAGATCGCTTACGAGCTTTGTCATCTTTTTTACTTCATCCCTTACATCTCCGATGACCTGCTTCAAAAAAGGAGACGTGATAGACGGATCATTGTCCAGAAGCTCCGCTGATGCCAATACAACAGAAAGCGGGGTTCTGAGCTCATGGGACGCGTCAGCCGCAAACTGTCTCTGCTTTTCATACGCTTCACTGAGAGGAACAATCGCACGCCCCGCCATATTATAGCCTATACCTGTGGAGATAATAAGCGCCAGAACGGCGATTCCGGCCAGCGTCCACGTAGCCTTTCTGAGTCCAAGATAGACCGCGGAAATTTCTTTTCCCACATACACCATACCGAGCCGTTCTCCATACAGCTCAATGGGATGCGCGGTCATCATAACGCGGGCAGTATTTTTCTTTATCTCCCGGGTGAAGACCGTCACCTCGCCAATCATGAGCTCATCGTCCTTCCAGTCCTCAATAATGTCAAGAACGAACGGTTCAATCAGGAATGACGACCGTGAAAAGTTCAGCATACGGCCTTCGTTATCGAACACATAGAAAAAAAGCCGGTCCTGACTTCCTTTCAGTTCGGACCGGTCGTCAAGTACAATCTCCGGGTGTTCAAAAAGAAGCTTCTGCCCGTAGGCAACATTCTGCGCCGTTTCCGTAAGCTCCCGCGCCTGTTCCGATGTTACTGCCCATTTCATGCAGAAATGCATAAGAAAAACAAGCACAATAAGGAACACCGCCATGATAACCGAATAATAAAATGTCAGCTGCTTTCGGCTCTGCCGAAAGACCTTATCGGATAGTGCCATTCAGGTTCACTCCGCTTCCAGCTTGTACCCCACACCGCGAATTGTATGGATCATAGTCTTTCCGTCGCCGAGATCCAGCTTTTTGCGAATGAGTTTAACGTAAGAGTCTATGTTGTTGGAGCTGACCTCTGACTCAAGACCCCAGATACGGTCAAGAATGATTTCACGCGGAACAACGATTCCGATATTCTGCGCCAAAAGGTCAAAAATCTGAAATTCCCTCGGGGAAAGCTGAATAACCGCATCTCCCTTTTTCAAGACCTTCGCTGTACGGTTCAGCGTAAATTCGCCAATCTGCACGACATCCTGCTGAATCTTCTGATTGCTGCGGCGTCCGAGGGCGCGCAGGCGGGCAAGAAGCTCAGCGAATTCAAAAGGCTTCACGAGGTAATCATCTGCGCCGGCATCAAGTCCCGAAACACGGTCCTCAAGAGTATCACGGGCCGTCAAAATGAGAATTGCACGCTCATAGCCGTGCTCACGAAGCCGTTTGCACGCAGCAACGCCGCTCTCACCCGGCATCATCCAGTCAAGCACAAGAACATCATATTCTTCATAGGTGGCATAATCGTAAATTTCATCTCCGCGCTTCACCCATTCCACGGAAATATCGTTCTGCTCCAACATATACTGTATCAGTTTTCCGAGCTTCGGGTCATCCTCAGCAAGCAATACACGCATAATATATCCCTCCTGAATAAATTACCTGTATTTTGCACGATTCATCTGAAAAAGCACTGAACTTTGCTTATTTTTTACTGCAGAGTGCAATAACCGCTTCCTCCAAAAGCTCTTCTCCGCCCTGTCCTGTTTTGAGTTTGTAATCGGCATCGCACAAAAAAAGAAATGTATCTTTTAACAGGGCATTGTCAAAGCTTTTCGCCGCCTGTCCCAACTTCTCCGCAATATAAGGATTCAGATTCATGGGCTGCCCAAGCGCCCTGCCTCTGACTCCCCGAGCCATTAAATCCTTAGCCTGCCAGAGCTGTCTTACATGGCGTGCAAGCCCTGACAGAAGTATAGGCAGATATGTCCCCTCCGAAATCTGTCTCTCAAGAATTATCATGGCCTTCTTTACATCCCTGGCACTGACGGCATCAAGCATTGCAAATCCCGATACCTCAGGCACACTGGCAAAAACCCGGGAAATATCCTTCTTTGTAAACACACGGTTTTCCGTAGAAAGCGCCAGCTTATTGAGCTCCTCATCAAGAAATTCCAGCTCTATTGGCTGCATCATGGAGACCGCATTCATAAAATAAGCCAGAGCCTCTCTGTCCAGCTCTCTATGTATTTCCGCCAGCTTTCCCCGCAGCCATTCATCAACGGTCCAGGCACGTTCACGTTCTGCTTCAAGGACAGCACCGGACTGCTCCACCAACTTGTACAGCTTACGTCTTTTATCCGCTTTTGATGCGGTTTCAAAGATTACATAGCTGGCATCGGGCATAGAAGCTATACGCTCCATTAAGCGCTCCAGCGGATCTGTTTTTTTGCGGCTTCGAGATTTCTTTTCCTCAGCCGTTTCTTCCTTATCTGCTTTTTTCTCCCGAAAAAGCTGTGTCCCGCGAATAAGCAGCACGGTTTTTTCAGCAAAGAATGGAATCGTATCTATAAGCCCGACCAAATCCTCAACGGCAGGATCGCCGTCAAAAATCTGTACACACTCCGTCCGTGCAGCTTCCTCCGGAACCAGCACATTCAAAAGCGCTTTCTCGGCTTTTCGTATATAGTATTGTTCTTCTCCCGAGAGAAGATATACGTGCTTTACACCGTTCTTACGCAGTGCCGCCAGAAATTGTCCGTACTTCATGGAGTGTCTCCTTTCACATATTTTCATTATAACGCAGTTGTTCACATTTTTCTTTTGAAAAAAGAAAAATCTTCCAATTAGCGTTTCAACGAGGCGGGAAAGATGCTCACCACCCGTTAAAAATTTGTTTTCCGCCATCTGCAGAGGACGGGGACGTCTTCCACCGAGTTATAACGCCTTCGTTCCGGTTTTGCCAAAGACAAAACTTACTCCTACTATCATGCAGCCAAAATTCATGTAATATTTTTTATATTAATCTTCCATCACAAATCAAAATTCAGTATAATATAATCAGGTATGATATTTACAATTTATCATTTTGAGGGAGGTATTTAGATGAAAGACTATACATTCCACTACGGGCGCGGAGAAAAAACCTTTTCCGTTGATGAATCCCGTATCATTAAAGAAATCCGCATGCCGGAGAAAACTCCTCTTACGGATATTCCCGCAGCAGTGCTCGAAGCAATCCGCAATCCTATTGGGTGCCCTCCTCTTGATAAAACGGTTAAACCCGGCGACACCGTAACCTTTATCTGCAATGACCCTACGCGTGTTGCCAACAGCTTTGATTTCATGCCGGTACTCCTTAACGAGCTTAACCGTCTCGGAGTTCCCGATGAAAACGTTCAGGTTGTCTTTTCTCTCGGCTCCCACCGTCTCATGACCCATGAAGAAATGGTCGAGGGTATCAGTGCCGAGGTTGCAGGCCGTGTAAAAATGTTCAACAGTGACTGCAGCATCCCTGAGGACTTTGAATATTTCGGAACGACAAGCCGCTTTACCCCTGTTCTCATAAACAAACTCATAAGCAACAGCGACCATATAATTCTCACAGGAACTATTGTTCATCACTATTTCAGCGGCTACGGCGGCGGACGCAAGGCTGTCCTTCCGGGCTGCGCTGCAATGGAAACAATCCGCCATAACCACAGCTTCATGATGGACCCTAACGCGGGCCTTGGCGCGACCACAGGCAACCCTGTCTACGAAGACCAGATGGAGGGCGTTAAGCTCTGGTCCGATGCAATGAAGAAACGCGGACACAACGTATTCCTTTTCAACGCTATCCTCGATGCAGAGCACCGTTTCCTCAAAATGTTCGCAGGCGACTATGTTGAAGCACACAAAGAAGCATGCAAATTCGTTGACGAAGTTTACGGCGTCCCCATCGAGAAAAAAGCCGATGTTGTCATCGTCAGCTGCGGCGGGCTATCCGAAGGATATCAACGTATACCAGATGCAGAAAACAATGGACAACTCCGTACTTGCCGTACGCGAAGGCGGTGTAGTTGTTCTTCTTGCAGACTGTGAGGAAGGCAGCGGCAGCAAGGTCCTTGAAGAAACCTTCCGCCGTCTGAAAACCCCTGAAGCTATAGAAAAAGAGCTTGCCGACCACTTCGTCATCGGTGCAAACAAGGCATACGCAGTCAGCCGTCTGATGCAGAAGGCACATTTTATTCTCGTCACAAGCCTTGACCGCCAGTTGGCAAAGGATATGCTCTTTACAGGCGCTGCCAATGAAGTCGACGAAGCACTGAAGCTCGCTGAGGAATATGTAGGCAAAGACTACAGCATAATCCTCATGCCTACAGGCAGCCTCACAGTTCCTCTTTACAAAGGCTAATTTCCTTCCAAACATCATAAGAAAAAGCACAGTTCTCGGAGGACTGTGCTTTTTCAATTCTTTATTTTTTCCCGAAGAATCAATCCGCGTTTGTGATTTCAGAGAATACGCAGCACTGCCCATCTCCGAGGTTGCGGGTGAAATAAAGTGCAAGATCACACTGGCGGATAAGAGCATCAATGGGCTGCGACGGATCTGACGTACTAGTAATGCCCATATTAGCCGAAAGGAGAATCGGATTTTTATCCTTCTCGCAATATTCACCGATTTTTTCAAGTACCTTTTGGAATTTCCCTTTAAGATTCTCTATCGGACATTCTCCGATATAAGCAAGCAGGAATTCACCTCCGCCGAAGCGGCAGACAATCGCCTCAGAAAATACCTCGCGCAGGAATCCGGCAACTGCTATGAGCGCATTATCACCTGCCTGAGCACCGTATGTGTCATTGAGCTGTTTGAAATACGAAAGGTCTATTCTTCCTATTGTGAGCAGTTGATCTGCCCTGTTCATCTCAATGTACTCATAGAAATAACGGCGGTTGGCAAGTCCCGTAAGCTCATCCGAGCGCGCCGCAGCGAGAAGCTCTGCTTCATAGCTCTTAAGCTTTGTAACGTCACGGGCAATTCCTACCGTACCCATGATAGTTCCGTCAATATCCCACAGAGGAGTCTTATACGTCTGAAGAAGACGGATGCTGTCGGCATCCATTACATGCTCGTCAAACACACATGTAACACCCTTCCGCATAACCTCTTCCTCAGTCTCCAGGCAGACAAATTCTCCTTTTTCGTACTGCTCCTTTGTGAGGCCCCAAATGTAATAATGCCCGCGGCCTTCTATATCATCATGTGATTTTCCGACAATATGGCAGAAGGCATCATTGACCTTAAGGTGCGCACCCTTTTTATCCTTGAACCAGATAAGATCCGGTGAAGTATTTATTGCTGTATCAAGATACTGCTTTGTAAGCCATGCGTCCTTTTCAGCTTTAACGGATTCATAAAGGCGCTGCACAAAGAACTCCGCCAATGCCTCCGTCGGTTCCACAGGCCAGATATCATCCAACGCGTCAATTGATGCATCTGAAAGTGTACCAAGGTCGTCAGTGCAAACAATCAGTCTCGTGGAAGGGTCTGTCCGCTTTCGGATATCCTCAGGAAGACAATCTCCGGAATACCTGAACACAACTGCAGTTGTATTATCCGGAATTTCCTGCGGGGCATGGTCAAAAATTTGAAATTCATGGGTAAATCTTTCCAATGGCTCAACAGCCTTCATGGTCTTCTCCCAGACCGGCGTAAGGTCGACCAGGAAAAACCGGGACGTAGCGTGGTACATATTCTGCCTCCTGTAGGATTCATTACATAAAGCAATACTCACTACAATCATATCTTAATGGTAAACAGATGTCTAGCGGTTTTATATAAATATTATCACTAAAATTCATCAATTTTTCGAACAACCTACAGGGCATTTTCCGCGTTCCGATATGCCTGCACCTGCATGGATTTTCCGTCCGTTTTGAACACCACCGCACCGTTGCAGTCAGTTCTGTATACCTTTATTCCATGACGCTCCAACGCCTGCATCGTTTCCTGCGACGGATGGCCGAAGCTGTTCTCATATCCCACGGATATAACTGCCCATTCAGGAGCAGCCGCAGCAAGAAACTCTTCGGAGCTTGATGTTTTTGAGCCGTGATGACCGACCTTCAGCACGCTGCTCCTGACATCATGCGCCCTCAAAAGCTCTTTCTCATTTTCCTTCAAAAGGTCTCCCGTAAACAAAAAGCTTGCATCTCCATAAGATACTCTGTAAACATTTGACAGTTCATTTCCCGTTTTTTTCGATATTTCCCCCTTCGGAGCATAAAGTACCTCAACACGGACTCCGTCCAAAATCATTTCCGTTCCTTCCGGCCATGAAGCAAATACTGCTTTATCCATATCGGATGAGGAAAGCCGCATCGATGCCTGATACACTGCTTTACCTTCGTTTGCTGCAACAACCGTATCCACAGGAATCTTTTTTAAAATCCCTCCCGCTCCCGACGCATGATCCTCATGTGCGTGGGTAAGAAAAATTGCATCAAGATGCTTTATTCCATGCTCCAAAAGATACGGAACATCAACTCTGGCGCCTATGTCAAATGAGGCATCACGGCTTCCTCCGGTGTCAATCATAAATGCCCTGCCGTGCGGAGTAATGACTAATGCAGAATCTCCCTGCCCCACATCAATAAAATGAACGCTCATTTCATTGGGGCAGAAAGCGTACATTATTCCTTCCCCTGCCATAAAAGCAAAAATTACCACAGCTAAAACCAACGCTCTCTTGCCTGCGATTATTTCCTTGAGATAATTCTTTCGTTCTCCCGTCTGCAGGAAAAAGCAAAGACACATATAATAGACCGCTGCAGCGCCAAAGCTTACAGGTGGAAGATATACCTGACTCATTGGCAGCTGAGCCAACCCCCTTGTCATTTCATATGCCGCCCCCAAAAGCAGACTGTCTGCTGCCAATATAAAACGTGCCGCCAGCGGCAGCAAAGCAGCCCCTATACCCGCGAAAAGCGCCGTTACCATAATAATCTCAAGAACAGGAACAACAAGAAGGTTCGCCAGAAGGGAGCTCAATGAAACAACATGAAAATACCGGGCCAGAATCGGAAGCACCGCAAGCTGTGCGGAAACCGTAATCGCAAGACTTCCCGACAGCCACGCAGGTATCCTTTCAAACGCCTTCAGCTTCCGAAGCAAGGGAGCAATATATAAAAGCCCTGCTGTCGCGGCAAAGGAAAGTTCAAAGCTTATATCAAACA
>JAILNL010000210.1 GCA_024691625.1 Schwartzia sp. (in: firmicutes) | reverse complement strand
GTGAGGCTCACCTTTTCCATTGCTTCGAGCTTTTCGCGTTTTTTCGCTGCCTGCGGTGACTCCGTCGCCACCTTTTCCTCATCAAGAACCTGCATGCGGATATCCTTCACGTATTCCTGATGATTTTCCTCAAGCTTTTCGGATATTTTCTTTTCGATTTTGTCCTCCAGGGTGCGGCGTGCCATCATGTCAGCCACATGCTCGGAAAGAACGGTAATCAGCTTCGGAATCTCCGAATCCGTCGGTATATGCTCGATGGTCGGGTTTTCCATGATAATTCGCTGGAGCGCCAGCACACGTTCTCCGTGGAGCGGCGAGCGCATGAACTTCAGCGCGTCCATTTTGCCGGCCTTTATGACAAGCTTATCCGAGCCCATCACGTCGGCGAGCATATTGTAGAGAGCGTCTATCTCCCTGTCCAGAGGATTGTCACTCTCGCGGAATTTCAGCTCCTCCTGCTCGTCCTTCTTTGAAAAAAATTTGAAAAGGTTTCCCATGTCTTACTCCGCGACGACTTTAACCTTGACCTTCGTTGCCACATCAGGATGAACCTTGATGGTCGCTTCGTATTCCCCGGGTGCCGTGACCTCTTTATTCAGGGAAATCTTACGTTTTTCGATGTCAATGTCGTGGTCTTTCTTCAATGCTTCTGAAACGTCCTTGCCCGTTACGGAGCCGAAGAGCTTGCCGCCCTCGCCCACACGGACCTTGATTGTAACATCAACCTTTGCAAGCTGTGCTGCCATGAGCTTTGCCTCATCTGCAGCCATAGCCTTTTTGCGCGCCTCAGAGCCTGCCTTCTGCTTTGCCAGATTCAGGTTCTGCGCCGTTGCCTCAACTGCTGCCTTGCGCGGCAGGAGGAAATTGCGTCCGTAGCCTTCCGATACTTCTACGATATCCCCGGCCTTGCCGAGCTTCTTTACGTCCTGCTTCAATATAACCTTCATAAGAATCAATCTCCTCTTTATGATTTTCGATTCTGAAAACACTTTTTTCAAAGTGTTCTTTCTATTATACCATATCATACCCGCCTGGAAAGCACTCTTCCATACACCCATGATTTTTTCTTAATGCAGGAATCTAAGGCTGTTTTGGCGAAATGCTTATAGTAGTATACTTTTATCCCGAAAGGAGCACTTCATCGTGAAACGACTACCCATGACAAGAATTTTGCTTTTAACATTTCTGCTCGTCCTGACAGCGGTATCTGCCGCCATGGCAGCAGAAATGCCCCGTGTTGCCATCGTCTATGTGAACAATGCGAAGACCACCTATGATGATGTCCTCGACGACTGTATTTTGAAAAATCTCAATGAGTCGCTTTCGAAAAACTTTGCAGTATCAAGAAGCGACGCCGTGCTAAAAAAGCTTGCGGACAGCGGCATGACAGACCTCGCTATGGCAGAGCGCCGTGACATAATGGACGCAGTCGCCGGAGAGGGCTTTGATTACATCATCTGCCTCTCGCTGGAACCGTTCCAGCGCAAGGAGAAATTCAGCTTCTTCACCCAGGGCATCGAGATAATTGCAACAGCTCCCTTTAAGGTCATAGACGTGAAGGGCGACCGCTATCTCTATAACGGAAAATTTGTCGAGCAGCATTACGACAGCACATGGATTGGCACCGTAGGAAACAAATCCGTGGCTTTAGAAACAATGCAAAAGATAAACAAGGACATCAACAAGGTCATAAAAGAAAAAATGCTGACAGCAAAATAAACTATCAAATATAAAACCCGCAGGAGAAATTCTTCTGCGGGTTTTTCATGAACAGGGGAGTGAAATTTGAGCGGCTGAAAGACGATTTCTCTGCCGAATCAGACGGTATCAATAGTTGCGATAGTACCCGGACGGATTGTTACATGATAGATGCGGAAGAGGTCAAGACCGTACCAATATTCCTCGTCTCCATTTTCATATACAACCTTGATATCCCAGTACTGAACGTTGTCCATCGGGTCGAAATCCAGGAAGATTTCCTGTCCCGGCCAGAGAACCTGGTTCTTGCCGAGCTCGTCCTGATAGAGCCATGTGCTCTTTTTCGTCGGGCTGAGATAAATCTCAGTGATAACACGGCCCGTGCCGTTCTCCAGCGTAAAATTCTGGCTGCCGCGGGAGCCTGCCATATCGACGCTGGCAAAAGCCATAGCCAAAACAAATGCTGCGATTAAAAGACCTGCATAACGTTATTTTCTCATGCAATTACCTCCCTTTAATAACAATCATTTTTATGCCTTATGCTCAGAGTTTGTTTCCCCTGTCTCTGACAATATTGGTTACCATGTGCACCGCATTGTAACACTCGCGGTGATATCCCTGTCATGCGCGCCCTGCGCGATTCCGAGCTCTCCGCCGATACGCCAGCGGTCATTAAGTGCACGGCTGCCGTAGATTCCAAGCAGAACCCGCGTCTTGTCCATGGAACGGCTCTGCATCATAAATTTCTCTCCGCCGCCTGCTCGTTTGTCGGAAGCACCGTATCCGCATCCACCCACCAGCCGCAATCTGCTACGCCGTCACCTCTGGTACGTTTAGCTCCGAAATACTTGCCTACGGTTATTTCGCTGAATCCATAATCACCTGCCGCCAGCTTATAGCCGTGCTCAACAAGATACTTCTGGTCAATTACCAAAAGCTCTTTTCCGTCCTGAAGCTGGTCCTTAATAAATGCTTCATGATTCAGAAAACTGTTTTTATCGCCGGTGGCTCTTATCGAATAGGAGCCTGCTCCGGCATTCTTTTCCTCATTAGTATTAAGATATATTGTCCATGCATCCTTGTTTTTTGCTCCGTCACCAATTATATCCGCCCAATATTCCACAGCGGATACAGTTGCCTTTTCCAGCTTCACTGAAGGGGTATATTTAGACGGATCTACGAACCAGTCGCCCTCCTTGCCTAATCCCTCATTCTCGGGGAAGAAGCTGATTTAAGCGAATTTTTCCCCATTGTGGTAAACAGTCTCAACAGGCACATCTACCGGCTCATCCGCAAACGCATGCGAAGGCAGTGCAGAAAACAGCCCTGTAAGAATCATTGCTGTCATCGCGCAAATCCTTTTGCGTGATTTCCTTCCTAATCTGCCCATTGCCCTCACAACCTTTCCGAAAGGCATCTACCGCCTGACCATCAACGAACCCCCTAAGCTTTTGTATAAATAAAATTCTATACTTTTATATAAACAATATTCGACAAAATTCAAAAATTCCTGCAAAATCATTCATTTTCAAAAAAATTTTAGAAAAAAATTAGACTGTGGAAAATCATTTTTCCACAGCCTAATTAATCAACCGTTTTCTTCTATGTACTTTTTCGCAATCTCTACTGCTTCTTTTTCCACATCAGCAATGGAGGTACCTGAAATCTGCGCACCGGCCACATTCTGATGTCCGCCGCCACCGAAATGTTCCATGATAACCTGCACATTAAGCTCTCCGGAGGAGCGGGCGCTGATGCCCACCACATTTTCCTCAAGCTGGAAAACAACAAGGCTCATACGGACTGCTTCAATACGGAGCAGCGCATCTGCCACCTGCGCGGCAATAGCCTGCACATTCGGAATCGGGTCAGGGCACGTTGTAACAATAAGCCCGCCCTCGTAAAGCTGCGCGGCGGCTGTCGCCTTCGCGATAGTCGTGCTCGTATCGAAATCCGAGCGGAAAAGATACCGTATAACCACAGGGTCAGCACCCGCGCGCCGCAGATATGCAGCCGCTTCGAAGGTACGGACACCCGTCTGAACTCCAAAATTTTTAGTGTCAACCACAATACCCGAGTAAAGCGCCGTAGCTTCAAGTCTTGTGAGCACCAGATCGTTGCTGAGATACATCAAAAGTTCAGTCACCAGCTCACTGGTCGAGGACGAGGACGGCTCGATATACATGAGCACCGAATTCTGTATCGCGCTTTCACTGCGGCGGTGATGGTCTATAACCACCACGTTCTTGTATTTCTCAAGCAGCTTAGGTGCCGCCACAAGATGCGGAATATGTGTATCCACCACTATGAGCAGAGGCTTTTCGGGAGCCATCGCCAGAGCCTCAGGCTCCTTAATGAAGAGCTTTTCGTACTCAGGCTTCTCCTTAAGCATATCCACCAGCTTGTCTATACCGTCGTTCATATCGCTCAAAACGATATGAACAGGCTTTTCACCCTCACGCACCATTTTAGCCACGCCAAAGGCAGCGCCCAGTGCATCGAAATCCTCGTTTTGATGGCCCATTACGAAAACCTCTCCGGATTTCGCAATCAAATCGCGCAGAGCGTGTGCAACCACGCGGGCCTTAACACGCGTATGCTTTTCAACCGCCTGAGTTTTGCCGCCGAAGAACTGCGTCTTTCCGTCAATCTGCACAGCCACCTGGTCGCCGCCGCGGCCCAGAGCCAGCTCAAGGTTCGAATGAGCCTGCATGGCAAGCTCTCCAAGCGACTGATTATCCGCAACAGCCACACCCAGAGAAAGCGTAACAGGCAGCTTGTTGGACCCGTGCAGCGCGCGCACGCGGTCAAGAACATCAAATTTATCCTGCATAGCCTTTTCAAGAGCGCTGCGTTCAAGAACGGCAACATAGGTCTCGTCGCCGACACGGCGCAGGAAGCCGCCCAGCTTATGCATCCAGTCGTCCACAGTACGGTTGACATCAAAGAGCAGCGCCGTGCGCTCCGCCTCCGTCAGCCCCTGCAGAACCTCGTCGTAGTTATCAATTTCGATATAGGAAAGCACCGTGCGGCTGTCCGTATATGCCTTGCGGAGATTTGCAACGGCGGTGACATCCTGCACATAAAATGCCATGAGGTCTTCTTCGGTATCATCAAGCTTTATGGGACGGTACATTGCCTTGTAGCTGGTTTCCCCCTCGGTGAAGATATACTCACCGGTCATGCCCCATACAGGCTTCAGAATCATACCGGGCCAGAACTCCGAAACCAGCATTCCCTGGTCGCAGACATGGCCCACGAACTCATAAAGAGCCGGATTCGACCACTGCAGTCTTCCGTCCGCGCTGACGATAAGCACAGCCTGCGGAATATGATCTATAGCGTAGTTAAACACAGTGTTTACATTGCACACGACCTCGCGGCAGTACTGCTCAAACTTCTCCTGCCTGTCGCGGCACCTTTCCCGCGCAAAAACGGCAAGACATATCCACACCACAAGGCTTATAACGCCCATATACAGATTGAACGCGGCCAAAACCAAGACCATCACACCATAGACGGCAAGGAAAATAGCCATGTCTACCCATGCGGATAAATTTTTCGGCAACGCTGTCACCTCATTTCTTTCCTAACGAAAAGGAATCACTTTCTGCCCCCGAAGAAGCGTACGCGATAATCAAAAATCGTATCCATGATGCCCACCAGAGCGAGAATCTGGAACAGAAAACCATTCATAAGAATCATGATAAGGAAGAGTGTGCTCGCCCATTTTGACCAGTTGTAATGGTCCATGGCGTATTCAAAAACAACAACGCCCTCGACAAGTCCAGCCAGAGTCGCTGCCATATAGCAGTTCATTCCCGCCTGAAACAGCCAGGGAATCCCCTGGGTATTTCCGATGTAAGTAACTACCAGCGACGCACCGAAAAGCCACGCGAAGGCCTGCGGCAGACGCCATTCCTTGAAGGGAGGCAGCACAGGAACACTCGTACCGAGACGTTTGAACACCTTTCCTGCCACCACGAAATTTACCATAGTATCAAGAAGGCCCATCGTAACCACAACAAGAGGCAGAAGAATCTCTATTACACCGAGATTATGCTCAAATGACTGCTTCGTCATTTCTATCTGAACCTCGTTCATGCCCATGCCTTTATACATCTCGGCTGCCTGCGTGTAGGATTCCCGAAGCATATCAAGCTGTCCCGTGAAAGGGTGAATCCCCGTAAGGAAGAAAACCATGCCGAGAGCCAAAGCCTTCGCGAGAACCGAAACGACTATAGCCGCCGTAACAATACGGACTCCGGACCAGCCCAGCCTGTATCCATAGCCCAGCGCCAGACCTACGGGAGCAAAAGCCAAAGCCAGACGCACCGCAACAGTCGGTTCAATGAGAGCTGCAATAAGCAGGCTCGCCACCACCGCAGCCATAGCGCCCCAGCGAAACCCGTGCCGTACAACCAATACCGTTATCGGAAGCGGCCACAGAAGAATCGCCACAATACCGAGAAACGGAACATAGACACCTATCAGTGCCATGATGACCGTGACTGCGGCAAGAATACCGCTCTCGGTTAAAGAAGTCACTCTATGCTCCATATATTAAGAAATCAATCCTTTCAAAGCTCCGCGAAGGAACACTTTCCCATGATGAAACTATCAATAATAGAGTATTATATCGCATTCGCTTAACTTTTGCCACAGGCAAAACTTCCTGCGTCCGCGTTTTCCCAAAAGGAGCGGGCTTCGCGGTGTGCGGGACCGTAAGATATTTTAGCCGAGCTATATCAAAAAGGAGCACCCTTTGCTGTCATTCACAGCAAAAGATGCTCCTTCTATTTATATACATGCCCCAAGCAACAGAAAAAACAACGTGCCACTTAAAAATTTTTCAAGGTTTTATCGCGGCGGGGCTTTGCCCCTTCGCACTTCCCCACAAGGGCTCGCAGCCGCCCCAAGCCAACATGCCACTGGCATGTTGGCTTGGCACGCTGAAAGCGTGACGGAGGGAGTATCCTCTTTTAGATGTATTAGCATACCGATGGCATGTTAGTTTGGCGCGCAACGACGGAAGGAGTTTACCGATACCGTTTGACGCGGTCGACAGTATCGTGGCAAAGCATACTTAGGTTCCCACGCGGCTGAAGCAAAAGCAGCCCGAAGGGCGTTAAGCGGAGGTCAAGGAGGCAAGACCTCCTTGTAGGGTTTTGAAGGGACAACGTCCCTTCGTGAAAAGATCAAAATACCGAACAAACATTTCAAAATTATAGACAAATTGCTTCAAATAGGTGTACAATTCTCTTTGGTGCTACCATTGACGGTAGGCGGTTCGCCCTCCACGGAGGGACTGTGACCCTTCGTTGACATAGAAACCCTAACGGGAATCTTTCAAAGGAGGGAGCTGATGCCATGTCGATATCAGAGCTTTTATCCGTTCTCGGATATACGGCTACGATATTCGCACTGGGCTATACGCTTGGTGTTAACGCCAATAAACAGAAATAACCGCCCCGGTCTGGAAAACTAGGCGGCTATCTCTGTTCTAGTATTCTGGGCGACCGTCTATCGGCAGCACCTTTTCTTTATCTAAAGCATAGCACAACGTATATCATGGTGCAAGCATCGAAAACAATCCTATCATTCTACCGCGCCAGCAGAAACACGCTGGCAAGTATAAGCGCGCTGCCGATAAAATCCATCAGCACGAAGGGCTGGCCCAGAAGCAGCCCCGAAAGGATTATTGCCGTCACAGGCTCCACGGAGGCGATAACGCCCGCTTCGCTGGGCTGTATGTACTGCGTGCTTCCGAGATACAGCCAGAAAGCAAACACCGAGCCGAACAGTACGAGGTAGAAAAACGCCGCCGCACTCGTGAGCGTCCATTCCACAGGAACCGCCCATATCGGCGCGAACAGTGCGGGAAGTATTCCTCCGATTATCATGCCCCAGCCTATGATGAGCGGGGCGTTGTAGTCCTGTATAAGTCTTTTGGGGGCGAGGGTATATACCGCTCCCGCGGCTCCCGATATAAGGCCCCATACAAGCGCAGGCAGAGGGATTGCCAGGGTTTCAGGGTTTCCGTGTGTCACAAGAAGAAACGTTCCGCCCATTGCGAGCAGAACGCATATAATCTCTATACTTCGCGGCAGTCTTCTGCTGCTCAGCGCTATGTAAAGCACAAGGAACGCAGGCATGGTGTACTGAAGTACAGTCGCTGCCGCGGCGTTTCCGAACTCGATACATACAAAGTATGAGTACTGCACAAGCAGCATGCCCACAATCGAGAAAAACAGCAGTCTTGTGACATCTTTGCGGTTTTTCCATACGGCAAAGATATCTCCGTGGTTTTTTACGGAGTCAATCAGGAGAAATATACTTCCTGCCGCAATCATGCGCGCCGCCACGAGCCATTCTGTGTCAATAGCGCACACCTGCAAAAGGTACTGTCCGGAGACTCCCGAAGCGCCCCAGAGCGCTCCGCCGGAAAGTGCCATAGCAACACCTTTGGTACGATTAGTCATCTAGGTTCAGAGGATTCCTTTCTTATGAAGCTGCTCATATTTCCGCTTTTCAAAGAACTCGTTGAGTCCCTGCAAAAGCGCGTCGCGGCTGGTGGATTTGAGGAAATATCCGTCAGGCTTAAGGGAAAGAACCTTCATAACGCTTTCCCTGTCGCCCTTGCCTGTGAGGAATATGACAGGAATGTTGTCCACCTTGTTCTCGCTGCGAATCATTTCGAGGACCTGCGGGCCGCTGATTACGGGCATTTCGTAATCCAGCAGTATGAGGTCGGGATGATTGTCAGCAAGGTGCAGAAGCGCCTGCGTGCCGCTTGTTACTATTGTAACGCGATAATAGCTCATAAGCCAGCCCTTTACCATTTTCAAAAACGCGCTGTCATCGTCTACCAGCAGTATGCTCTTGCGGCGCGAGTTGTCGGAGTTGATTTCAAGCAGATGGTCAAGCTCGTCTATGAGGTCCTGCATGTCAAAGGGACGCTCGAAGCGCGCAGCCAGAAGTGCCGACGGTATTGTTTCCTCTACCGTGCCGAACTCCACAGGGTTGCCCAAAAGCACGAGCATTTTCTCACGCTCGGTGCATATTTCTCCCAGGTGCGCAAGGACACTGGGTATCTGCGCAACAAAATCTCCCAGGAAAAATACATAGAGATCCGTGTCCTCCGCGTGGGCGTCGATTTCCTCCATCGTAGGTGTTATGTCGATGAGGTTGAATCCCGCCGCCTTAAGATTTTTTCTTACCGCGTTTACCATGAAGGACGTTCCGCTGCTGATAAATAAGATGTTTTTTTCCATATCCGTCACGCTTTCCTTTCAAGCAATTCCTTTACTTTATCCCAGTCCGGTCGGCCTGCGGCCTTCCGAAGCTCCTCTATCCATTCTTTTTTATCCTCAGGCATTCGGTATGCCGTGAGCTCTTCCATTATGAAGCTGATGCTGTCGTCATCGAAGGATTCTGCCATTTCGCGGATTGCTTCGACTGCTTCATCAAGCTCCTTTTCTCCTATGAGGGGTTTTTCGCTTTCGTCCTCCTCTTTTCTGCCCAGAGGCTCCAGCTTTTCCCTAAAGGAGTCATACAGGGCAAGGAGTGCCTCTGTATCTCTTTCTATTTCTTCGATATAGCCGGCGTTCCCGGCGTCCTCAAGGCGCATAGCCCGTTCGCTGAGCTCCTCCGCGCCGATGATGCGGGCGGTGCTCTTCAGGGCGTGTACCTTGACTGTGTAGTTCTTCCAGTCCTTTTCATCGAAGTATTGGCTGATTTCCTTATGCCCTTCGGAAATGGCATCGTAGAAAATCTTCAGCGTTGCCAGATATTCCTCCGCGCCTCCGCAGTTAGCAAGGCCAACCTCGGGATGTATATCCCCCACGGAGTAAAGCCAGTCGGGCAGAAGCTCGTGCGGCTGCTCCTCCGTAATTTTTTCAGCCGTGATTTTTTGTATTTTATCCTTTGGTAGATACTGCATTAGCATGGCTTCAAGCTGACTGCTGTTTATGGGCTTTGTCAGGTAGTCTGTAAAGCCTGCCTTTATATACATCTCCCGCGCTCCCGATACGGCATTTGCCGTGAGGGATATCATAGGAATGTTTTTGTTTCTCGTCCCTTCGGAGGCAAGGAAATTTGCCAGCGTTTCTATGCCGTCCATTTGAGGCATGCGGTGGTCGAGGAATACTACGTCATAGTCGTTTTGAGCCATGAGAACCAGGGCTTCCTGTCCGCTTTCGGCGGTGTCTATGTGTATCTCTGTCTGCTTCAGAAGTCCCTTTGCAACCTCAAGATTCATTGGCGTATCGTCTACTATGAGAATCCTTGCGTCGGGAGCCTTGAAGCTTTCCTCGTACTCGTTCACCTTTGCCAGCGAAGACGCGTAGGCGGCATCGAAGTCTCCCAGAGGAACCTCGCTGACAATCTCCTGCGGTATGTGAACTGTGAAGGTGGAGCCTTCTCCGTAGACGGAGTCTACACCCATCCAGCCGTACATGAGCTTCAGGAGCTGTTTCGTGATGTTCATGCCGAGGCCCGTGCCTTCAATGGTACGGTTGCGCTCTTCCTCTATACGCTCAAATGCGTTGAAAAGCTTGTCATTATCCTCTTCCTTGATTCCGATTCCCGTATCTTTTACGGATACGATAAGCATCATCATTTTTTCAGTCTTGCGTTCGTAGTGAACGCCCAGGGTGATGCTTCCCTTTTCCGTGTATTTTACGGCGTTGGTCAAAAGGTTTGTGATGACCTGCTTTACGCGGACCTCGTCGCCCTTGAGTATGCTGGGCAGGGTACTGTCGATATCCAGCTTGAACTCCAGCCCCTTTGCTTCGGCGCGGGCATGTACGAGATTTATAAGGTCATTTATAACTGATCCTATTGAATATTCTACAGGAATAATGTCCATTTTCCCAGCAGCAATTTTTGAAAAATCCAATATGTCATTTACAAGACCAAGAAGGCTCTTGCCGGCGCTGGAAATATCCTTTGCGTACTGGCGCGTCTGCGCGTCCTTGGTTTCGCGGAGAATCATTTCGTCGAGACCGAGTACGGCGTTTATAGGTGTGCGGATTTCGTGGCTCATGTTCGCCAAAAACTCGCTCTTTGCGCGGTTGGCATCGTCAGCTATCCGCCGTGCATCCTCGGCTGCCGATTTGGCACGCCTCAGCTCGTCACTTTCCTCTGCTCTTGCCTGCTGATAGAACAGGTACATGCTGATTATGACGAAAATGACCATCATCAGGACAAATACGCTCAGCACAAGGTCATATATATGGAACTGGTCTCCTGCCACGGCTTCCCACGGCACATAGCCCAGAACACGGAGATGCGTGTGGGACAGATCCGCCGACATGAGGAAATATCTTCCGCTGCCTCCGTCGTAATACCGCGCCGCAGCCTTCGTGGTTTTCAGCATTTCACCTACAGCCACGAAGCCGTCGTAGTTCGCGTCATCGAAGAACGGCCCTGTGGCATCACCTGAGTATATTTCGTAAGGCATTACGAGCGTGTTGTCATCGGTGCAGACAAAAAATCTCGCCGCGTTGCGGTTAAACCTTGATATACTGAACTCCCTTGCGAGATTTTCCTGCTTATAAAATCTGTAGAAAACTCCCTGCACATTTGAACCGCGCATTATCGGCACGGCAAACACAATACCGTAATCACGTGAATAGGCCGTGGTGGGATACCCCAAAAAGACCTGAACGAGCCCGGGGAAATTTACGCAGTTGACGGCCCGCTCAGTATCAAAGCGCTCCCGTCCGTAAAACACGCCTACCTCGTCGGAATCCCCCTTGAGATGCTCCAGTATGACGGGAATATCCTCAGGGTGCACCGCCGCGGCAGCAGCAGCCTTTTCAAGCTCCGCTGTCTCCATGTGAAACCGCGACTCCAGAAGAAGCGACACGTCCTCTGCCCTGCGGGCGAGGCTTTCCTCAAGGGAAGCATTCAAAAGACCGACGACCTTCGTCTGAAGCATAAAGCCCAGACCTGCGAGGAGAAGGAAAAGCAGCGCGAATTCTATTGTTATCCGCCGCAAAAATCTGTTTCGTACTTCCTCGGATTCGAAGTGGAACCATTCATTGTTCAAAGCGCTCCACTCCCTTCACATACCAGTCCATATTCGTAAACATGGCGCTGTCAGGTATGACATCATCTTTTTCTACACGCAGAACACCCTTATCGTCGTAGATGGGGCCTGTAAATATAAACTCCCCTTTGTCTATTCTCTTTCTCTGTTCCTTCACGGCATTTATCATTTCGGGCGTCACGCCTTCGGCAAATTCCGTGAGGTAAACCGTGTCAGCTTCCATGCCGGTCCAATGGGTGTGAATATAGTTAAGCTCACCCTTGTTGTAGCTGTTCAGCATATCCTTAAAGTACGCTTCCCAGCTTGTGCAAACATCAAAGAGGTGACGGGGGCTCTTTGACTCAGAGGGAGAAAATGCCCCTATGTAATATATTTCCAGCTCATCTGCCACCTTTTCGATAATGGTTTCATTAAGCTGATATGTTATGACATCTATATTTCTTTCTGTTACGGCAGTTCTCACATCTTTTCCCATCTTGTTCAAATCGTACATTCCGTTGCCAAGGATAAGAACAACCCTGGCGTTGGGATTGACAGCCTGTACCCCGAGAGTGAAGGCATTGATATCACACCTCAGGAGCCCTGTTTCATTCAGCGCGTAATATCCTATTACGTCTGTTTTTGTTCTGAGGCCCGCCGCAACTCCGGCCATATAGCGCCCCTCAAACATGCGTATGAAATATCCCGTCATGTTGCGGGCGTATTTCTTGGGTGTGGAAGTGGAAAAAGCAATGTCGGGATAATCTCCCACAATATAGACTGCCGCCTGCACGTAAAAGGGCGTAGAGAGGAATATCATTCCCGCACCTTCCTCGTACAAGGCCTTTACATCTTTTTCAATCTCAAGTATATCCTTATTTCCCCTGACGATGAGCTTCATATTCATGGCTTCGCATGCTTTCATGATTCCATCGTGCTGGTCCTTGGCCGGAATCATGTCCGCATACTGCTCGGGCAGAATAATTCCAACCACGGTACGGTCATCCTGCTCCGACTCCGCAAAGCTCAGGATAACTCCCGCGCCTGCCACAAGGAATATGAGGATAAGGAGAACGATGACATATTTTCCTGAAAACGCTGTTTTCCACCGTTTCATTACGCACCACCGCTTCCTTCTTCCAAAAGACGCTTAGCCTCGTCCCAGTCAGGTTTCATGGCAGCGGCTTTTACCTTGTCCATCCATTCTTTTACATCGGCGGGGAGACTGTATTCTGCAAGCTCCTCGAACACGTAGCCCAGGCTGTCGTAGTCAAACTGCTCCACAAGCTCTTTAATGGTTCCGATGGCTTCATTAAGCTCCGCGTCACTGATAAGCGGCTTGTCGCTGTCCTCTTTTTCATCCGAGCCCAGCATAGAGAGCAGCTTCCGATAGCTCCTGTAGAGTTCAAGCATTGCCTCCGTATCCTTTTTGATTTCCTCGATATAGCCGGCGTTACCCGCATTTTCGAGGCGTTTCGCACGCTCGCTCAGCTCGTTTGCACCGATAATGCGCGAGGTGCTCTTTAATGCGTGCACCTTGATGGTGTAGTTTTTCCAGTCCTCCTTATCAAAGGAATCCTGTATTTCGCGCAGCGTGTCCGGAATGGACTCATAGAACACCTTCAGTGTGGAGATATACGCCGTGGAGCTGCCGCAGTTTTCGACACCTGACTTTACGTCAAGGTCACGCATACCGAAGAGCCAGTTCGGCAGTGCCTCTTCCTCTTCCGCGTTCTGCTCCACCATGGAGACCTTCACCTTTTCAGGCGGCAGGTATTTCACCAGCATTGCCTCAAGCTGATGGCTGTTTATTGGCTTCGTGAGGTAGTCAGTAAAGCCTTCCTTTATGTACATTTCCCGCGCGCCCGACACAGCATTTGCCGTAAGGGATATCACGGGGGTTGTTTTGTTGTGCTCAAAGTTTCCTTCTTTGAATGCCCGCAGGGTTTCAATACCGTCCATGATTGGCATACGGTGGTCGAGGAATACAACGTCGTATTCGCGTCTGTCCATAAGGCGCAGTGCTTCCGCGCCGCTGTTTGCGGTGTCGATATTGAGCTTTGTCTGCTTCAAAAGCCCCTTTACGACAGTAATGTTCATTTCCGTATCATCAACCACAAGGATATGCGCCGACGGTGCCGTAAAGCTTTCGTGATATA
This sequence comes from Schwartzia sp. (in: firmicutes), assembly GCA_024691625.1. GTDB lineage: Bacteria > Bacillota > Negativicutes > Selenomonadales > Selenomonadaceae > Schwartzia. The sequence goes on along the minus strand of JAILNL010000210.1, from coordinate 2,335 downwards.
CCTCGTTCTGCATCATTCTGCGGACTGCGTCGGAGAAGTTGCCCATAGGTGTGTCGTCCATAATGGGCTGCTCCAGCTCGAAGAAAAACTTAGAGCCCTTGCCGTATGTACTCTCCACCTGCAGCTTCGTTCCCATGAGAGCAAGCAGCCGCTGGGTGATATTCATGCCGAGGCCCGTACCCTCGATGGTACGGTTGCGTTCCTCCTCTATGCGCTCAAAGGCAGAGAAGAGCTTCGGAATATCCTCTTTTTTGATTCCGATGCCTGTGTCCTTTACCTCAAAATACAGGAGCACATTTCCGTCGTGGCGCGATTTCTCATGGACGCGCAGGGTTATCTGTCCCTTTTCCGTGTATTTTATGCCATTGGTTATGATATTAGTCAGAATTTGTTTTATGCGTATCTCGTCGCCCTTGATTACGCTTGGCAGGAACGGGTCGACCTCGATAATGAAACGAAGTCCCTTGTCGCCCGCACGCTTGCTTAGCATATTCATGATATCGTTCAGCACGGAACTCAATGCGTACTCAACGGGAATGATATCCATGCGGCCCGACTCGATTTTTGAGAAGTCGAGGATATCATTGATAAGAGAAAGAAGGCTGTTGCCGGCGCCGCGGATATTTTCCGCGTATTCGCGGGTAAAGGGTTCCTTCGTCTCGCGGAGAATCATCTCGTCCATACCGAGGACGGCGTTGATAGGCGTACGGATTTCATGGCTCATGTTGGAAAGGAACTGGGATTTCGCAATATTTGCCGCATCAGCCTTTTCCACCAGATGCCCGTACTCCTGTGTTTTATCCGCCAGCGCGTGCGCCATTTCCTCAAGAGCGTCATTCTTTTCCTCCAGCTCCTTTATGGTAGCGTCAAGGAATGTGGCGAGACGGGTAGCGAGAGGAATTATCGTAACAGGGCTTTCTTCGTGTGGCAGTTCCTCTTCCTCAAAGGCAAGCTGCGCTTCGCCCTCGCGGAGTCCCAAAGCAACGAGAGTATTTGTGAAAATACCGCCCTTTTTGTGCTGACGGAATATTTCAGCCTGTCCGAACATCATGCTGCACTCCGGCACAAGACGTTCGAATGCCTGCATTTCCATGCTCACGCTTTCGCCAAGGAATGACTGACGGTTTGTACAGACGCTTAAAATAACAGCCTGCGGCGCAAATATCTCCATGCTGAGGCTTGACCGCCAGGATTCCTGTATAATCTCCTGCGGATTGCCATACGCAAGCCTGATGCGTTCGCCCTCATGCACGTCTCCCGTCATGTACAGGCGGTGCCTGCTGTCGTAGAAAAACGGTATGCGTGCAAGCCGTACTCCATCTCTCTCGATTACCATGGGGAACTCAAAAATATTAGCGAAAAACAGTGTTTTTCCCGGCTCTACGCCAAGATAGCGCCTGTAAATATCCGTGGCAGGCTCGTCGTCGATTTTCGCAAGGCAGTTGTTTCCGAAGGTTTCGGTGATGACCATTTCTTTTCCCAGCTGCTTCCAGCCCAGTACATGCTCCGCGTGGGCATAAAGCTCCTCACCGCAGAAAAGAATCAGAAGAATGCCCTCATGCATTCCGCTGTCGGTGATGATATACTGCTCCATCGTGAGGTCATATTCGTCCTCAAGCTTTTTCATGAAGCCCGAAAAAATACGGTTCATCTCCTCGGCGTCCTCCGCCTCTCCCATAGCAACGGGAAGGTCAAAGTAAACCGCGTCCGCTATTTTGCGGTAGCCCGACGGAACCCTCTGTCTGGAGGACGGCATCTGCATGGAAAGCTCTCTCGCTATCATCTCGAAAAGAGATTCCTGCAGCAGCTCGTCCCCGTAGCGGTAGAACATGCCCGCAATGGCTCCGAACACGGGAATGCTCGGAACCGTGTCGCTCATTTTTTCTATGAGCCGTATAAACTCCGTATAAAGGCCGGATACATAAAGCTCCACAGCCTTGAGGTTCTCTGTCTCCGCCAGCCGCTGCCCTATCTCCTCGCCAAGGGCAGCGAAATCTTCAGGTACTCCTTTGTAGTCTATGGCAGTTATAACGGATTTTTCCGTTAAATAAAGACAGAGTTCTATATACCGGCGTCCCTTCATCTTTTCAAAATAAGTTTTGGATACGCCGACGATCTCTGTCTTTGGAAGCTGCTTCTGCAAAAGCTTTATTGTTCTCTCCGCCTCGGGCAGAAAAATCCCCTGAAACATGACCTTCAAAAAGCCGCACTTCACCTCGGGCTTTTCAACGAGAGATTTTATCTCTTTGATGTAACCTTTTAGCTCCTTTTCTTCCTTATCCTTTAGTGTGCTTTCATCAAAAAAGAGCTTGAAAATCTTCTGCTGCATACACTC
>JAILNL010000198.1 GCA_024691625.1 Schwartzia sp. (in: firmicutes) | reverse complement strand
GCGGAATATGGATGCGATGCAGAAAAATATGCTTGATGCATCGATGATACGTGCGCGGATACAGGAAAAAACACTGGCTCTGAAGGCAAAGGACCAGGAAATTGCGGCTCTTGAAAGCCATATGCTCAAGGAAATTGCAGGGAAGGCGGCAAAGCTTGCGGCAGTTCACCATTTTGCTGTGATATATTCCACACAGGCAGTGAATCTTGCTTCATTGAAGGCAGGGGAGTTCAGAGGCGGTATGCTGCAGTCCGGTACAGCGCATGTTGTTGCCGGAACAGCTCAGGATATTACAGATGAACTTATTCGTGAGCTGTGACGCGTGACCGAATAAATTTTAGTAACGAAAGAGGATATCAGATTATGAAATTTGGGAAAAAGACAGGAGCCCTTATCGGAGCATCGCTCCTTGCGGCAGTTCTTATGACTGGATGCGCAGGAAATCAGGCATCGGTTGGTTATTTTAATGCAGAACGTATTGATAAAGAAAGCGAAGCATTGAAGGCAATCGAGTCTGAGGCCAATGCAAAGCTGGCCGAAGCACAGCAGGAAGCAATTGCGCTCCAGCAGAAAAAGGGAACAATGTCCGATGAGGAATTTCAGAAAGTTCAACAGGCACAGATGCTTAAGATGCAGGCTTTGAACCAGAAATACCAGATTGAGATCCAGCAGAAGGTTCAGCAGGCGCTTGAACAGATAAGCAAAGAGAAAAAGCTGGACGCAGTTATGGCCAACACAAATATGCAGAAAGCTGTAATTCACGGCGGTGTTGACATCACCGATGATTTACTTCAGAAGCTTAAGTAAAGAAAGAAGTATGGGATGAAGGGGAGACCGTAATGAAGGTAACATTGAAGGAGATTGCAGAGCTCGTCCACGGAAGATTGGACGGGGACGGCTCTGCTGTTATCGAGGGCGTAAATAATATTGATGCTGCGGGTGCAAAGGAGATTACTTTCGCGGATGAGAAGCATTTTGAGGAAGCATCAAAATGCGGTGCTTCTGCCGTAATTCTTCCGGAGGGCGAAGGTAAGGTCGGAAAGCCGTCCGTTTATGTTGCTGATGTACGTGAGGCATTTGCGGTACTCCTCAAGACATTTACGCCGCCTCTGTCCTTTGAAAAAGGGGTAAGTTCCGAGGCTCATATCGGAAAAGATGTTACTATCGGAAAAGATGTTACCATTATGCCTTTTGCCGTTGTAGATGATCATGCGGTAATTGGAGATAATGTTACTCTTTATCCCCATACATATGTTGGACAGTATGCAGAAGTCGGGGAAGGCTCGCTGCTGTATTCAAATGTTACTGTGCGTGAGCATTGCCGTATCGGCAAACGGGTGATTATTCACAGTTCTGCGGTAATCGGTTCTGATGGGTTCGGATTCACCACAAAAGACGGCGTTCACACGAAGGTTCCGCAGGTTGGCTGCGTAGTGGTGGAAGATGATGTTGAGATCGGAGCACAGGTTGCGATAGACAGAGCTACCACCGGTGCAACAGTCATCGGACACGGAACGAAAATGGACAATCTTGTTCATATTGGACATAACTGTCGTATTGGGGCGAACTGTCTCGTGGTTGCACAGGTTGGAATATCAGGCTCTACTATAGTAGGAGACAATGTAACCTTTGGCGGTCAGACAGGTACTGTCGGACATATTCATATCGGCGGCAATTCAGTCTATGCAGCACGCAGCGGAATTATCGGGGATATGCCTGAGGGTGTATTCTGTTCGGGGTTCCCTGTACAGCCGCACCATGACTGGCTGCGTATGCAGGCAGCACTGAAAAAGCTTCCGGATATGATGAAGAAAATGAAGCTGCTGGAGAAAAAACTTGCGGCATATGAAGAAGGAAAGAAATAATCTATGCTGGCATATTATTTTGCAAGGTTTGCAAGCTTTATTCTGTGTATTCTGCCTTCGGGCTTCTGCGAGTGTATCGGGAAACTTTTTGGAGAGCTCACGTGGCATGTTGTGCCGAAGAAAAGACGTAGTATGGCCTGTGACAATGTCATGCGTTGTCTCGGGGTGGATGAAAAGGAAGCCGAAAGGATTGCAAAAGCGAGTTGGGTAAGATTCGGACCAATGCTCATGGAGGTCATGCGATTCCCGAAGCTCAAGGATCACTTTGGTGATTTTGTAGAGATCGAAGGTAAAGAGCTTTTGGAGGAAGGGCTGGCACTCGGACACGGTGCAGTCATAGCGACATCCCATTGCGGAAACTGGGAGCTTATGGGTGGGGCCCTGTCAAAATTCGGAATTTCTCTTGTTGGTGTAGCCAAGAAGCAGAAGGAAGAAGGCTTTGACCGATTCATAAATGAATATCGCCGCATGGTTGGCATGCACATAACATATAAGGACGATGTGCGTGAAATGTTCGATATGCTCAAAAAAGGCTGGACTATCGGTCTTCTGATGGATCAGGACATCAGCCGGCGCGACGGTATAATTTTCGACTGGTTCGGGCAGCCGACAAACTTCGTGCAGGGGCCTGCTGTTTTGGCGCGTTTTCAAAATGCCCCGCTTTTTCCGGGGTATATTACGAGGACGCCGGACGGACACCACAAAATTATAATTCATCCTCCGATTTTTGTGGAAAAGACAAAGGATAAAAAAGCGGATATCCGTAATGCAATGATTGAAGTAAGCAAGGTGCTTGAAGAGCATATACGGAAGCATCCTGAGGAATGGTTCTGGCTTCACGACAGATGGAAGTCAGTACGTCCATAACAAAACAGGCAGCATTAAGGCTGCCTGTTTTGTTATGTTGCGAATAGAAGTATAACTCAGCAAAAGATGCCCCCCACTTCTGTAAGTGGGGGTTGGAACAAATAACAGGCGGTGAGCATACTCACTCCTTGTTGAAATGCCGCATTACTTTTTGCGTGTATATATGAATCTTGTATCAAAACTTGCGTGAGATGAAAAACTTAGTTAAAATAGATACAATGGGATTTTGTGCGGACTTTTTTCTCATGTCCGTTTTGGAGGTTTTACTTTGAAGCAGCAGACAATTGCTAAAGAAGCAGTTTATACAGGTATCGGACTGCATTCCGGAAAGGATGTTCACATGCGTCTTCTTCCGGCACCTGAGGACACGGGTATTGTATTTGTCCGAACAGACTTGGAAGGGCAGCCGCTCGTCCATGCGGTGGCATCCAGCGTAACAGCTACGGTACGTGCGACGACTATTGAAGAAAACGGGATTAAATTTTTCACCATTGAGCATCTGATGTCTGCCTTTCAGGCAGCGCGCATTGATAACTGCCGCGTTGAGCTTGATGCGGAGGAACCGCCCGTGGCTGACGGTGCTGCACTTGAGTTTTTGGATCTTTTGGCTTCAGCGGGCATAAAAGAGCAGGAAGGGGAACGGAAGGAAATCATTATAGACCGCGTTTACCGTGTGGATGACGGAGACCGTTTTGTAATGGTTCTTCCCTATGATGGTCTAAGAGTTTCCTTTACGTCGTTGAATCCGCATCCCTTGGTTGGAACGCAGTACTGCGACGTGGAACTTGATGAAGGTGTATACCGCAAAGAGATTGCTCCGGCACGTACAATCGCATACGAGAAGGAAATTGAGGCATTGCACAGCATGGGGCTGGGCCTCGGAGGAACACTTGAAAACGTTATTGTATATAATGACGAGAAGTGGCTTAATACACTGCGTTTTCCTGATGAGCTTGTCCGTCACAAGGTTCTTGATGTATTAGGTGACCTTAGGCTGGCAGGGCTTATACGGGGCCATATTATCGCGGTGAAGTCTGCGCATGCGCTGAATACGCAGCTTGCAAAAAAGATTTATGAGGCATTTCACTGAATTTAGCTTGATCAGTGTATATAGTTTGAGTAACTGCAAGGGAGTGAAATCGTATGGTATTGAATGTGAATGAAATTCAGGAGATTCTTCCGCATCGCGCGCCGATGCTTTTGGTTGACCGTATCATTGAGATAGAGCCGTTTGAATCGGCTACGGGCATTAAAAATGTTACGCTCAATGAGCCGTTCTTTGCCGGGCATTTCCCGGGTAATCCGATTATGCCGGGAGTACTTATTCTTGAGGCCATGGCACAGGTCGGAGGAATTGCTATGCTGTATCCTGAGGAACACCGCGGAAAGATCGCTCTTTTCGGGGGAATGGAGAACGTAAAATTCAAACTTCCCGTAGTTCCGCGAGATCAGCTTGTTAGGAAAGCAAAACTTTTTTTCAAGCAGAAGACGGCATACG
>JAILNL010000168.1 GCA_024691625.1 Schwartzia sp. (in: firmicutes) | reverse complement strand
CATCTTCACAAGATACCATTTTAATCATACTAATATTTCAGTAATTATGCAAGAATAAAATACTTCTTTCGTATGTCTGACCGCCGAATTTTTTATCCGGCCTAAGTATTTTTCAGCTTATCCTCATCCTCCTGCGGATACGGCAGATAGAATCCTGACGTAAGAACTTCACGGTAAAACACCCCGCAGGAATCGCACTGGTATTTCGGCTTGGTATTTTCCATATCGACTTTGCCATTCACAACACGAACTGCTCCGCCTTCTACCTCACGGAACTCACGACCGCATCTCGGGCAGTGCCGCTTTCCGTTCGCATCTTTTTCGAGAGCCACAGGCCCCTCCTTCGGAACAGGAGGTTTAACAAAATGCTCATTCGCCTTAGGCGTGCTCTGCTCCGAGTTCTCCAACGGGAAAACATCATAATAACCTGTGGACATAACCTCTCTGTAAAAAACACTGCATTTTTTACAGATATAGCGGGGTTTATAATTCTCCATATCCAAATGCCCGTTTACGATTGCTACAGCGCCTCCATCATTGTATTCCAACGCGCCGCCGCAGTTAGGACATTGAAATGCCTCATTATTTCTCTGAAGCTTTCTTAGCGTCATAATCTCACCCAGATACTTTCCCTAGAAATGTATTACCTGTTTCAACCAAAAAGTCACACTATTATTTTATTCGATACCGAACTGAAAAATACCTTTTATGATTTAAAAAATTTTTTGTATTATTTTATGCCCGAATAAATTTTTCCAATTCCCCGGACAATGTCTCCGCAATATCCCGCGCCGCATAAGGACGTTTGAGCGCATGCTCTCTTTCACGCATCGCCGCGAGCTTCTCCGGAGAGGAAAATATACCGTTTAATTCTTCCTCAAGCTTCGTTTCTTTATTTACCCATACAGCCGCGCCAAGACGCGAAATATACACCGCGTTTTCCGTTTCGGGGCCGGGAATAGGCTCGTGCAGTACCATAGGCAGCTCTGCCGAAAGAGCTTCTGTTATGGTCAATGCGCCGGGTTTGCTTATCAAAAGGTCTGCCGCCGCCATATAATCCCTCACCGCCTGGGTAAATCCAAGCACACGGACATTCTGCCGCGATTCCTTGGCTGTTTCCTCAAGCCGTCTTTTGAGTTCTTCGTTCCTTCCCGCTATAACAATGAGCTGCAGCTTCTGCTCTACCTTTTCCAGTGTCTTTAAGGTATATTCCATTCCTCCAAGACCAAGTCCGCCGCCCATAATCAGCACCGTCGGTATTTCAGGAGTGAAGCCAAGCCCTGCAAGCACCGATGACCTGTCTTCAGTCTGATGAAAGCTTGCCTTTACCGGTATTCCCGTAACCCAGACATTATCTGCCGGAAGCCCCGCTGAAATCAGGTCCGTTTTCATAGCTTCACGGGCTACGAAATAACAGTCCGCGTTAGTGTATATCCACATTTGATGGACTGAGTAATCCGTAATAACAGTAGAAAACAGAAATTCCTCCGGGTGTCTTTCCTTTCTCCATGAAGCTGCTCCGGCAGGAAACGGGTGCGTACATACGATTGCATCAGGCCTGTACTTTTTCACCAAAGACGCAATATCCGCAGAGGTTATTGCAGATATAAGACTCTGTACTGAAAGCCCTCCTGCTTTTCCGCCTGTAAAACGATACATCAGCTCATAAAGATTCGGAATAAATTTCAGCATGAAAAGATAGCATGCCTTCATGAAAGCTGTCGCCCATGATATTTTCCATTCCGTGAAGTCAACTATCTCAATTGACGCATCAGGATATTTAATTCTAAGTTCATCTGAAACTGCTTCAGCGGCTTTGATGTGCCCTGAACCGATTGAAGCGGCAATGATGAGAAAGCTCCTTCCCTTCATGCTTTCCTCCGTAAAAACCAAAAATTACGACAATCATTCTATCATATTCATATTTGTATCGCAATCCGAGCCCGATTATGCCGTTATTCCACCATCAACGGTCCAAGCTGCTCCGGTGACAAAACCCGCAGACTCTGAAGCCAGGAAAACAATTACTGCCGCAGCCTCCTCGGCAGTTCCGATTCGTCCGACGGGATATACAGACGCCATCATCTTAAGAGCATCCTTCTTTGAGGGCTCGTTTTCTACCTGCTTTTCCGTCAAAGGTGTCATAATGTCGCCCGGGCAGACACAGTTCACTCGCACGCCCCATGACGCTGTTTCCAATGCCAATGCTTTCGTGTAGAGCGTGACCGCGCCCTTGGACGCGCAGTAAAGACTGCAGCCGAAATTGCCCTGAAGCCCCGCGTCGGAAGAAACATTGACAATATTTCCTTTTTTCTTTTTCAAAGCGGGCAGAGCATATTTGGACATAAACATCGTTCCCTTGATATTTGTGTCCATAATCGCGCTGTAGGATTCCTCTGTCAGATTTTCGGCAGATTCCTCCATATAGATTCCTGCCGAGTTTACAAGACAGTCAAGACGTCCCCACTGCTGCAGCGCTTCCTGTACCGCGTTTTTGCAGTCCTCAGGCTTTTGAACATCAGCGCGTATAAAGTGAACGTCCTCAGACTCTCTGCGCAAAAGCTTCAATGCCTTCTGTCCCTTTTTCGCGTCCCGTCCAAGAACGGATACAATATAGCCCAGATTCAGGAACATTTTTGCCGCGGCAAGACCGATTCCCGATGTGCCTCCTGTAATCAAAACTGCTTTCTTTTCCATACTTTCACTTCCATATTCTTACGCAAGAACATTACTCTTCTTTTTTCGCTTCATTCCAAAACGCAATCAATGCGTCAGTATCAAATTTTTTCCAATCTCCGCCGTTTTCATTAATTTTATTCTCCACAAATGAAAAACGTCTGCGGAATTTTCTGTTCGCCTTCATAATGGCAACCTCAGCAGGAACATTCAAAAGTCTGGAGAGATTTACGCATGCAAACAGAAGGTCTCCCATTTCTTCTTCGATTTCGGACTGATTTCCTTTTGCGGCAGCAGCCTTCAGCTCCTCTGCCTCTTCGCGGCATTTATCCCATGCCTGCTTTATATCAGGCCACTCAAAGCCTACCCCTGCAGCACGCTGCTGGAGCTTCGCCGCGGCAAGAAGTCCCGGAAGCTCAGGAGGCAGCCCATCTATAACGGAGCTGCGCTCAGGCTTTTCTTTTCTCTTTAATGCTTCCCACTCCACCATCACCGCAGCTGCGTCAGATGCTTCAACATCTCCGAAAATATGCGGATGGCGGCGAATCATCTTTTCAGAGATGCCGTCTATAACATCCTGCATGGAGAAGCTTCCTGTCTCCTCCGCGATACGTGCCTGAAAAACAATCTGCAGGAGCAGGTCTCCCAGCTCCTCGCACAAAAGCTCCTTATCGCCCGTATCTATTGCTTCAATCACCTCATAGGCTTCCTCAAGAATGTGCTTTCTGAGAGATTCAGGCGTCTGTTCGCGGTCCCACGGACATCCGCCGGGCTCACGCAGGCGGCGCATTATTTCCGTGAAAGGAGTGAAATCGAACCGCTCGTCCTTTTTCCTTGCAGGAATGTAAACACTTGTAAGGTGGTCTATATCCGGCTGACGGTCCAGCTGATACAAAGGAATCCTGCGGATTGACTCGTCAGGCAGACCGAGATTATGCGTATAAATAATCTCAAACTCATCCGGCAGCATCTCCATAAGGCTGAGCTTCGCCTCTGAAGCTATCATCGGGCTGTAGACCTGCGTTATGATAATTCCCGTAGGTATATCAAGGGGCAGCCGCTCCAGGTCCGCAGCATCAACAATCGTAAGACCGCTTATAGGGTCTATTCCCAGGCGCGTGTAAAGCACCTCTACGAAGCTCATTGCAGGCAGGATAGTAAGCTCTACATTTTTCTCCTGTGCCTTTTCACGAAGCAGAACCACTGTGCGCTCCGCTACAAGAGGGCTTCCCGGTACTGCATATACCAGTGTTTCTCCCTTTGCCGCCCTGTCCGTCAGCTCCTCTGCAATAGAATTATACAGAGACTCAAAATCCTCTGCGGTTTCATATCTGTCATCAAAAGAGGAAAACTCAATCCCCTTCTTTTTCAATTCATCTGCCGTCGGATGTACGGCTGTTCTCAGTACGAGCTCAGGCGCGTTCTTCATAAGCTCCCATGCTTCCATGGACATGAGCCCGAAGGAACCCGGCCCCATTCCTACTACCGTGATACTTCCCATTCAGGGTTTCTCCTTTCTTTTCACAAGCTGAACATCTTCCCCTGCCAGACTCAAAAGCACCGATTTAAGCAGGGACAGGACGTCCTTCTTCTGTTTTTCCGTCATGCGTATGCGTATTGTCTGCTGAAGAGGAAGAAGCTTCATTGCCATTCCCATTCTCTTTTTCAGGCCCATTAAATGCTCGGGAGCAATTTTATGCTCCGGCCAGAGAACAAGCTCCAAAAGCATATCCTTCTGCACCATTGAACGGATGCCGAGGTCACGGGCATAATTCTTTATGCGCGCCACCTCTATGAGCCGCATAACAGGCTTCGAAGGCTCTCCGAATCTGTCTATGAGGTCGTCTATGAGACGCTCTATCTGCTTTTCATTCCTTACAGCCGCAATGCGCTGATATATCTCAATCTTATGCATTGCGTCATCAATATATCCGCCATCAAGATATGCCTCGACGGTAAGCTCGATGACAGGCTCGGGAATTTCCTTGACAGGCTGCCCGGTACGAAGCTGCTGAACAGCTTCATCAAGCAGCTGACAGTACATCTCAAAACCAACGCTCGCTATATGACCATGCTGCTGCGAACCAAGAAGATTGCCTGCGCCGCGTATCTCCAGATCGCGCATTGCAATTTTGAAGCCCGCGCCAAGCTCGGCAAATTCCTTCATTGCCTGCAGTCTTTTTTCGGCTGTCTCTGTCAGAACCTTATCCCGCTGATAAACGAAATAAGCAAACGCCATTTTCTTGCTTCGTCCAACACGCCCTCGCATCTGATAAAGCTGCGACAATCCGAAATAATCGGCATTGTAGACAATAATTGTATTGGCATTGGCTACGTCAAGACCGTTTTCTACAATACTGGTAGCAAGGAGAATATCATACTCACCCTCGTAGAAATCCATCATGACTCTTTCAAGCATATCCTCAGGCATCTGCCCGTGCGCCGTCTGTATTCTTGCCTCAGGCACCAGTGCTTCCAGCTTCAGGCGCATACGGTCTATTGTTTCGACACGGTTGTATATAAAATATATCTGTCCTCCGCGTTTTAACTCTCTCCGTATTGCTCCCGCGATAATGCTTTCATTCGACTCAATGACGTATGTCTGTATCGGGTAACGCTCCGCAGGAGGTGTTTCGATAATACTCATATCCCTTGCACCCACAAGCGACATGTGCAGGGTACGCGGAATAGGTGTAGCCGACAGGGTAAGCACATCGATACCCGCAGAAAGCTTTTTGATTTTTTCCTTCTGCTTTACTCCGAACCGCTGCTCCTCGTCAACAATCAAAAGCCCCAAGTCCTTGAATTTCACCTTGCGGGAATTCAAAAGAGCATGGGTTCCTATGAGTATATCCACTCTGCCCTCGGCAGTCTTTTCCAGTGTAGCCTTCTGCTCCTTCGCCGTGCGGAAACGGCAGATAACATCAACATTCGGACCGAATTTCATAAACCGCTCCGAAAAGGTCTGATAATGCTGCTGCGCCAAAACTGTAGTCGGAACCAGCACTGCAACCTGACGTCCGCCCATAACCGCCTTAAAAGCGGCACGGATAGCAACCTCTGTCTTTCCGAAGCCCACATCACCGCAAAGCAGACGGTCCATGGGGACAGGCTTTTCCATATCGCTTTTTATATCCCGTATGGCTGCTAGCTGGTCCGGTGTTTCCTCGTACTGAAAGGCATCTTCAAATTCCTTCTGCCACGGCGTATCCTCAGGATATGCAAAGCCCACTGTTTCACGGCGCTTTGCATAGAGCTTTATGAGGTCCTGGGCAATATCCTCCGCGGACGCTTTTGCTTTTGCTTTAGCCTTTGCCCATTCCGTGCCTCCCATTTTATGAAGGCGCGGAGTCTCACCCTCTGAGCCTATATATTTCTGTAAAAGCTGCACCTGGTCCGTCGGGACAAAGAGCTTATCGTCCCCGCCGTATTTTATGTGCAGATAATCCTTCTTTACGCCGCCGACATCAAGAGTGATTACGCCAAGATATTTTCCGATACCGTGATTTACATGGACAACATAATCTCCCGTATGTATTTCACGGAAATGGGATATTTTGCTTGCATCGGGAGTTGACAGCATTCTACGCTTCTTTTTCTGATGCCCGAAAATATCCTTTTCGGTGACGACTACAAGCTTTGCGTCAGGCAGCTCAAAGCCCCCCGACAGAATACCCTCCGCAACGCTTACAAGCTTTTCGTCAAGATGGTCGGGGTTCGGGATTGCCACGGAAGGAATACGGTTTTTCGCAAGCATTTCCCTCATGGACGAGCATTTTATATTGTCACCCAGAAGTACAAGCAGCTTTTGCCCGTTTTCGTGCCATTCCTTCATATCCCCCGTAAAGAGGTCAAACTGCTTCTGATACGGCGCAACGGCTTTTACAACGACACTCATGATAGCATCAGGATCTGCGTCATGCACCTTCTGCAGCATCAGCGCCGTATAAAAAACATTATTCGGCGCACTTGCCTCAAGCAAATCCTCCCACGAAAAAACCTGTGTTTTTATATCCGGATTTTCTCTTATGCTCTGACGTATGCTCTCTCTGATTCGCATAGGCTCATCAAATTGAACAACACCGTTTCCTTCAAGATAGGAAATAAATATTTCAGGCCGTCCGGAAGCGTCCGTATCAGCCAGTGGAAGTACACGTACCTCTCCGATATTGTTTGTGGAGCGCATGGACTCTATTTCAAATTCACGGAGAGAATCTATTTCATCATCAAAAAACTCAATACGCACAGGACTGAGCATATTGATAGGAAACACGTCCACAATACCGCCGCGGGCGCTGAACTGTCCCATGCGTTCTACCTCTGCCGCATGCTCATACCCGAGATTTGTAAGGCGCTGCAGGAGCTCTTCACGCTCCATAACATCACCAATCTTCAGCGAAAGACTGAGACGCGCAAACTCCTGACGGGACATGCCCTTCTGTATCGCTGCCGCTGCGGTTGTCAAAACCACCACAGACTCATGGCGCATAAGACGTCCGAGAACGTCCATTCTTTTTGCCATAAGCTCAATACTCTTTGCAGCCACCGCAAAATTTGCCTGGTCTACCTCAGGAAGCTCCACCACTTTTGTTTCCGGAAGCAGAAACGACAGGTCATCTCTCCACGCCGAAAGAGCCGCCTGGTCCGGTGTGATGATAATCCACGGACAGTCAACGGCGTCATACGCTGCCGCCAAAACCGCATGCTTCGGAGCATCCGCCAAACCGTAAACAAAGCTTTGATGCTTTTTCTTCGCGAACGCCTCACATATTTCAGCTATATTTTTATCCTGCCTCATAGCGGCAAAAAGAGCTTTCATTACTTTCCTCCTGCAACACCAAAAGGACTGCTGACGAATTCATCAGTAGTCCGTTTTCATCCGTGTATGTGTATCTCAGCCAACAGACGCTAAAACTCCGCCTGTATATGCTTTACTTTATAATACAACATTTTTCAGCGCATACAAATATACATGAGATAGATTAAATAAAACGCAAGCATAAAAATGCCTTCATTGCGTGAGATAGTTCCCTTGGTCCATGAACAGATAAGGAGAATAACACTGACCACAAGAAGCACGCCTGCATCAATTAAATTTTCCATGATAAGAGCAACAGGCTGGATAACCGTTGCTACACCGAGGATTCCCAAAACATTAAAGATATTGGACCCGACGGCATTTCCTACCGCCATATCCACCTCGTCTTTTTTGGCTGCCACAACAGATGTTACAAGCTCCGGAAGACTTGTTCCGCATGCGACAATGGTGAGACCGATAAGTGTTTCCGAAAGGCCGAAAAGACGTGCAACTGTGATTGCGCCGTAGTGGAACTCCATACCTGCAACCATACGGTCACCGCCTACGACAAGGTCACCGCCTGCGATTATGGCAATAATGCCCAGTACAATATAAAGCGCAGCCGCGGGCATGGATTTCGGAGCCTCCTCCGTAATATCCTCCTGCATCTGCTCAGCCTCAGCCTGAAGCTTTTCATTTCTGAACTTCAAAGCAGCATATATCGTCCTCGCCAGGAAAAAAGCAAACAGTCCGAGGAGAACTATTCCATCTGCACGGTCAAGCACACCAATGTTTCCGTCCGCCGGCTTTGCTCCCGTAAGAGCAAGGGCTATCATGACAATCATCGCCAGTATGGAGAACGGGATATCAAACTTGCGTGTTGAGCCGTCAACCGCCAGCGGAACAAAAACCGCGCTCATACCCAGAACAACGACAGTATTGAAAATATTTGACCCGGTAACATTGCTTATTGCGAGAGAATTGCTTCCCGCAAGCGCAGCCGTCACGCTGACAGCCAGCTCGGGCAGACTCGTGCCCAGGGACACAATAGTAAGTCCTATGATAAGAGGCGGTACATGAAGCCTTTTCGCGACTGCAGAGCTTCCCTCTACAAACGCATCAGCGCCCTTAATGAGAAAGAAAAATTCGACCACAAGCGATATGACGGATGTAATGATTGCTGTTAACATCTGACACTCTCCTTAAAAACATAAAAACAATAACTTGATAATTCTATCATATAGCTAAGTCACAAACAAGAACAGTCTTTTATGATGAAAACCAAACGATTGTCTTATTTGAAAAAATTTTATTATAATAAAAGGAATTTTGGCATGAATGGCGAATATAAAATATGTTGAAGAATTATCTTTTTTAACGGCAACGAAAATCTAACTCATGAAGGGGGAATTATTGTGCGATCTGTATCTCTGGAGGAATTAAATCCCGGTATGATTCTCGCACGCTCCATCATCAATGACGACATGGTTGTCGTGCTTTCCGAGGGAACACTTCTGACGAAGGCACATATAACGCGGTTGGGCTTTTTGGATATTCCCACCGTCTATGTCAAGGATGAATATGAACTCAGCGAAACATTCCAGAATGTCTCCGCAATGTTCAATCCGAGCAATGCATTTGTAACGGAATACAAAGAAGTTCTCAGCACGGCGCGTTCTATTTTTGATGAAACCGCAAATTCCAATCAGGCGCCTGTAGAAAAAACACGCACCATGGTTTCAGATACGCTGGCACCTCTTGCAAAGCAAAGCGGCGCTATTGATTATCTGCTTGAAGTAAACCATCTTGCAACAGATATTTACAACCATTCGGTCCGAGTTGCTATTCTTGCCGGCGTTCTTGCAAAATGGATGCACAAGGACAAGCAGGAAACACAGGATATTATTCTCGCAGGCTTCCTTCATGACATAGGAAAAACAAAATTCCCGCAGCGCCTTATTGATAAGCAGGTTGAAAACCTGCGCGGAGATGACCTTGACGCTTATATACAGCATACTATGGACGGTCAGCAGATATTAAACGCAAGTCCGAATCTCTCCGATGGCGTTAAGCTCGCTGCTATGCAGCACCATGAATGCATGGATGGCTCAGGCTTCCCCTTCAATCTTTCGGGTGCCGAAAACATCCATCTGTACGCGCGAATCATTGCAGTCTGCAATCTGTATGATAATATCACTACAGAGCGTGAAGGCGCTCGCAAGAGCACACCTTTCGAGGCTATCGACCGCATAACAGCCGACATGTACACGAAGCTCGACCCGAACGTATGCGTCCCATTCCTCGAACACATCAAGGACGCATTCCTCGGCTCGCGCGTCATGCTCCAGAACGGACTTATCGGCACAATCGTCCGCTACAAGAACGATTATGCGGCAAGACCTCTCATCCGTCTCACGCAGGACGAACTCCTCGATTTGAATCAGTATCCGAACATGCAGATTATCGAGTACAACCCGAAAAACTAATCCAAGCTAAGCAAAATGACTCTCAATGAATCAAGTTCATTGAGAGTCATTTTTAGTTAACCTCACTCATCAAATGTAGGCATGTCTGACAAAGAAATTTTATCGTATGCGCCATTCTTTTTATCTTCAGGATGAGGCTCCAAACCAATGATAGTTATATCCTTACGACTTGGACCATAAACCCAATACATACGCATAGCACGACTAGTATTATTTTCAAGATACGATTGCCAAACCTTAACACCGTACCTTCTTGTGAGCGGTTCAATCTCATGTGTGTGCAAACTAGGATAAAGTGGATCTTGCGAAAGAAGCCTCAATGCCTTGCCCCATTTAGTATAGAGGGTTGATTCTTTTTTCGAAATGGTTCCGGCAGCGTATTTCTGCGACAAATCCGACCATAACTGCAACATTTCAGAGATTCACATACGAATAACAAAGCTCATGTTCAGAACCCCGTTAAATCAATCGGGTCAGATACTTTTCCGGCGTTGTAGCTGCGTATGGCTTCATCTATCACAGCAAGAGTTTTCTTCGATATTTCCTTGGGCACAACCAACTCGCGAGGCTCAAGAAGAATGCATCCGTTTTCGTATTCTTTTACTCTATAATATTCATGCTTTGCCCCGCGAAGTGTAATCCGTCGCTTTGAATCAAGATGCGCTGTATAATCTGTAACTACAGAAACATTCATAATAAGCTCCTCCTTTTGTGGGATTTCCCACTCCTTCTACTTTGATTTTAATCCACTCTGATTATTTTGCAAGATAATCTTTTCTCTGCATGCTCTATTGCAGCTCAATAAACATAGCAAAAGAACGCTGCGCAGCTTTCACTGTACAGCGTCCTTTTATATTACTTCACAACGATATTTACGAGTTTTTTCGGAACGGCGATGACTTTTACGATAGTCTTGCCCTCGATGAGTTCTTTTACACGCGGCTGAGCCAGTGCAGCTTCCTGAATTTCATCTTTTCCGAGGGAAGCAGCTACGACAATCTTATCACGTACCTTGCCGTTAATCTGCAGAACGATTTCGATTTCATCCTGTACCTGTGCGGATTTATCAGCCTTCGGCCATTTCTGGGCGTGTACGCTGCCCTCTCCTACGACC
>JAILNL010000151.1 GCA_024691625.1 Schwartzia sp. (in: firmicutes) | reverse complement strand
GTATATCTATGAAGCCTCAGGTCTGAAACTGGCGATTCCGAAGGAATACAAAGACCTGCTCTTAACAGACTCGCACCATGAGCAGAACAGCAGGAGTTTATTCCGCGTACGTGAAAAGGCATCGGTGGAGGCTGCAATGCGGTACGGCTCTGACTTCAATGGATTAGGCTGGCTGTTCAGCATAGGGACTCTCGACGAAGAGCATCTGCACCAAAAATTGTGCGGCGATATGTCCGGTATAGAGATTTTCGCCAAAGATTCCGATGGAAATTATTACGCATATTATCACCCGACGGACGTGCGCTATCATCGGAAAACTCCTAATGAAATGAAAAAAGATCAGGAGCAGTGGGCCATGCTTAATGAGTGGGCATGGAAATCCGTGCGAAAGAATTTTATCAGGGATAATCCGCAACTTGCCCCGATAACCTTCGACAACAGCATCGTCGGAATCTATATTGCACGAATCATGTACGACCAAAGGATAAATTACAGCGTCAGCACCTTAAAGCACGGTCCTGTCGCACCAAAAAACATTGACCCGGCGCCGTACTTGGAAAAGCTCCTTTGCAATGCTTCATACGATATGGTTCCGGATTCGGAGACCCCTGACGGCGAGTATGCGGTGATTGCATTCCCGGAGGAAAACTGCCGGCTCGACTTTTTCCTCATGCCCGGGAAAGAAAACTATGTGCGCCATGTCATAAAGGACGAAGGCGCAGTCCTGTTCAAGGCAAGCTATGAAGATAAAAGCATTCTTGCCGGCAAAGCCGTAAAAGAATGGTACGATGCCCTTGCCGCAGACAGTGAATAAAAGGGGAAATACATGAGAATTTCATACTCTTGATACTATAATTAATCAGCTGTATGAAACACAAAACAAACTTTCCCCAGGAGGAATCCCAATGAAATCAATTCAGGATGAACGGACGCGTTTGATATGACGAAGCTTCGCAGCATTGCCTCTAAAATTGCAAAGTTCATCTTCCGTATTTTCTGTCTGCTTCTGGGGCTGCACGTTCTTTTTATTGTATTATTGCTGGCAGCAGGAACCTATAAGATGATGCTTTCATGGACTCTGCTGGACTTATCCCAGGAATACAAAAAAATCGATGCATACGAGGGCATCGTCCTCAAAGATTATAACAAGAATAAAGCCTACAAGCGTTCATTTTGGGGACTGACAGAAACAACTGAATCCGCGGATTTTTCCTATCACGGAGAGCAGCTGAACAGCATAGTCCATCAGACATTGCAGCAGCTTGCCCCCGGCAACGCGGGACATATAGGACAATGCACTATGTCTCCCGACGGCAAAAGAATATTGTACGTAAAAGCCAACCCCTCTGACGAAGCCGACCCTACGGATATATCCGACTACAGCTGCAACGTGCTGAATATCGAAGACGGCACTGTTCTGGAATATTTCCGAACCCCGCGCGCCGGATTGGGTGTAGAATGGCATTGAATCAAAACAAAAGGCGAAGGAATTACAATTCCTCCGCCTTTACTCTGTAATTATCTATTGTGAGAGCATCTTCCCTCACGTCACAGCCCAAAAACCATATTTTCACGCCTGCGGCAAGAGCCTCCTGCCATGCTTCACCGAAAGCAGGGTGCGTTTCTAAATTCGGCCGCACCTCGGAGACCTCGGGCATCTGGATAACAAATGCCAGTCCGCACCAATATCCTTTCCGCCTCGCCGCTATAAGCTCATGGATATGCTTTATCCCTCGTTCCGTAGGCGCGTCGGGAAAATAGCCCATACCTCCGCGTTCAAGGGTGCAGCCCTTGACCTCAAGCAGATATTTCTTCTCTCCCCGTTCCATGTAAAAATCTATCCGTGAATTTCCATATTTGTATTCGGGCTTCACAAAATCATAGCCTCTGCCTGCCAGCCATTCACCCATGACCTTGTTCGGCGCCTGGCTGTCAATATTGATAAGCCCAAGCCCCGCCTTTTTCACGGCAATCAGGTCATACGCAGTCTTTCGATTCGGATTTTCTCCTTTTGAAAGAATGACCTCTGCCCCGGGCAGAAGAAGCTCCATGCATCTTCCCGTGTTTTTCACATGAACCGTTTCCTCATGGCCGTCAAGCTCCACCTGCGCCACAAAACGGTTTGGGCGTCTGATAAATTTTGCTCTTGCGATTTCATTATATTTCATTCAATGTCCCCATTACTCTAAAGCCCTGATGATTCTGTAGAGACGCCCTTTCAGTGCAGGCGCTTGATATGCAGAAAAATTCAGCTTCTGTACATTCAATAGCATTTTATGCAATTTTATCATTGCAATATCAGCAAATCAAACAATTTGATAAACGCCAATAAAAATACGTACTGTTTGACTATGGAATTTGTTCAGCGCTTTTGATACCATTCCTTATGTGCGAAAATCAAGTTCCGCAAAAAGCAGGCAAGGCAGCCTGCAATTCACCGTACAAGGAGAGGTACTATGTTAAAAAAATTATTGGCAGCCACGGTCTTATCCGGCATGATGATGTCCTGCAGCGTCACAAGCGCGGCTCATGTCCATGCATTCCCTTCTATTGACCGCCCGGACAAGGACCTGATTCTGATCAAGGAAAATTTCAAAGAAGACATGGAGGAGGACAACCGTCTTATCCTCGCCGACGGAACAATCGGCTATCGTCTTTTCTTCCTTGAACCGGGGCAATCCGCAGGCGCAGCCGCAAGCTACTCGCCGTATCTGTATTTTTACATTCCCGCGAAAGAGGGCAGCCCCAGCAGAATCATGCGGCTTCAAAGCAAGAGCGACCTGTTCAACTCCACCCGCGCCGTCAAGATAAAGGACTACACGGAGAAAGAGGACAAGCAGGTTCCGGGATTCCTCGAAGTCCTTGATAAATGCTACAACGATACGCTTCAGAAACTGAATAAATGACATGCAAAAGGGCAGCTGCGAAGCTGCCCTTTTTACTTAAAATCTGCCGGTCATAGTATTTCAGGCAAACCCTCCACCGTGACGTGCCTTTCTTTTGGAATGCAAAGCACATTGGCAGAAACAATCTCAGAAACACTTTTCGTGCCATCTTCCATTACTTTTTCTACTGCAAATACATTTTCTTGATTATGAAAATAATTGTTTGGATTGTAAAGAGGCGGTGTATGAGCATAAATGCGATAATTTAGCGAGCGGATATAGGCAAAAAGCGCCTGATTCTTTTCCGCACGGTCAGCCTCCGTGTAGATAATCGGACGGTATTTTTGTATCGTCTTTTCTGCTCCGCGCAACACCTTAAGCTCCATGCCCTCTACATCAATCTTAAAGAAGCTGCAGCCCGGCAGATTAAGGGAATCAATTGTTATGACCTCGACCGGTTCTCCCTCCGTATAATCCCCCAGCTCCATGCCACCCCAGTTGTTGACAACATTAACATCAAGAACGGGGACCATAACGGTTTCTCCATCAGCATCACCCACACACTTTTGCAGGCAATGAACATTAGTTAAGCTGTTTATCGCTATGTTTCCATTGAGGAGCTGAAAAACAAGCCGCTGCGGCTCAAATGCCCAAACCTGTCCATTATCTCCCGCAAGCTGTGCAAGATGCACGGTATGCGAGCCGATATTCGCTCCCGCCTCGATTATAATGCCACCGGGTTTAACAATCTGCTCAAAGATCTCTGCTTCGCCCTGACAATACTCTCCATACAATCTCAATGATTTTCCAACGTACTGATCAAGCTGATTATACATTATCTTCCCATAACGAAAGTCATGACAAAGATTTACCTGCCACATAATACGAACCTCCAAATATCTGTTGTTTTGATACTGCCTATTGCAAGTTTCTTTTTTTATTCAAATCACTTCTTAGCCGCTCTATCGCTGAAATCACCATACGCGGAGAAATTTTGACCATGCATTCATATTCGCGGTCCGTGCCATTATGAAGCGGACACACCGGGCTGCCCCATTTCACATTTACATCGTTATAGCAGCCGTGGCAAACCAGAGGATTTATGATACGGTACGGAGTATCAAACTCTACCAAAGGCAATCTCGCTGAAATCCGATCCGTCCACATCTTTTACATCAGAGCTGAAATAAAGTACCGGCAGATCATGTACTATTTTCAACTGTTATCCCGCCTTCCATTGCCGTTTTCAATCCTAAGCCTCAGCCCTTTGCCTTTTCTCCGTAGAAAACATATTTATCATTGAACATTTTCATATACTTCATGTACGGGAGTTTGACCTCCATTGTGCCCATGGCATATGGCCCGATGGCATAGGAGCCGAAATAGACAACCAGTGCCTCTTCTGTCATGCCGTACTGCAGCTTATGGTCATCTATCATTTTCTGCACCTTTTTTACAGTTTCTTTTTTATCTATCATTTTTGTCTGTTCCCTGCATTGT
>JAILNL010000067.1 GCA_024691625.1 Schwartzia sp. (in: firmicutes) | reverse complement strand
GCCGAAAAGCTCCTGTATCGCAAAGCCATATATGATTTTTCTGCAGGATAGGGGTCCCGTCGCTTCCCGCACGGAGATGCTGCACAGGGGTGTGCCCCACAGCCACCGTCTGCTGTCCCGCGTAACCCGCATAGAAATCCCTGCGAACCCAGAGCATTTCCTCCATCTGGCGGAGATATGGCTTCTTCAAAAATCCCGCATGGGTGAAAAGATATTCTTTTCCCACGACTACGATACGTTTAAGCCCCTTTACGAACTCTATTAACGAACCGAATTCCGAATGACTTTTTTCGTACAGCGTTCTCAGCTGATAAAGGGTATCGTCTCCCCCATTGTCCAGCCACAGCCTGTCATTTACGA
Source organism: Schwartzia sp. (in: firmicutes) (assembly GCA_024691625.1). GTDB lineage: Bacteria > Bacillota > Negativicutes > Selenomonadales > Selenomonadaceae > Schwartzia. The sequence goes on along the minus strand of JAILNL010000067.1, from coordinate 6,122 downwards.
GGATATCCTTGATCCCGTATTCCTCGAAATGCTCAAGAAGAAGCGATTCATGATTGCCTCTGAGCGCTATTACATTATCATACTTTTCCGCCATGGACTTGACTGCGGAAAGACATTTCAGACTCTCAGGGCCGCGGTCAATATAGTCTCCCAGAAACACAAGAAGATCTTCCGAAGGAGTATAATCCAAAGAATCTAACATATTCTGCATCCGCCGATACTCCCCGTGAAGGTCCCCCACAGCCAAGATACGGCGGAATTTTGAGCTGTCCTTTATCCAGACAACTCCCTCGAAGGAATCCGGAGAATCCCCGCCAAATAGCATTTCTATACTGTCATAGCCGTCATGCATCCGTACTCCTCCTTTCAGGTAAAGGCACTTACTTCGGGAAAACAGTCCACAGCACCAACGCCACGGAAATAATGAATTTCCCGCTCAATGCCAAAAATGAAATAAGGCTTCCTGAATCTGCCTCTGAACGAAGCCCCTCTGCCAGCTTTTCTACGCTTTTATCGTGGTCCTTCGTATGGATTATGTCATACAGGCTGTAAAGCTCCAACATAGCATCAACCGCCAGAACAGCCACTGCCGCATAGAACAGCTTCTGAGCCCATGGGGCAAATTCCACATGTCCCGCCGCAAGATAATATCCGATAGAATCCATTGCAAGGAACGCAAAAAAATAAATGAGCAGTTCCCTGCCGTCAAATCTGTATGAGCTGAATTTCTCCATGAACTCTATTTCCTCAACAAGTTCATCGGCCTTCCTGGCGCCTTCTTTATCCTCCGAAGCAGTGTCCCGCATCATATAAAGGCTGACTCCGTTAACAAACATCCATGCCAGCGCATAAAGCTGAATCATAGAGCCGCCCTCTTTCGTATATCCATTATTTGTCCCAATTCTCCTTCTTTTTTCCTGTCTTTTTATAATATATCACATTGCCCGCTATTTTTCCTTATGGTCCGAGAAGAAAAGCTATTTTCAGTGCGTATCCCTACGGTAATGGCAAAATGCGTCCATTCATTTTTTCTGAGTATATAAAAAATATATTTTCAAATGGTAGTTTGCTGATTATAATTTATGGTATAATCATACACAGAGGGAGGTGAACCGCATGGCTAACGAAGTAACTCTGCGCGCACGCATCGCAACCCGCGTACACAACGCACTTAAAGAAGGTCCTATCACTATGATCGATAACACGGAGATTCAGGAGGCAATCTTCCAGGTAGCTATCGAGGCCGCTCTTGTCGCCGTTGAAGAATACGAAAACGAGAAGGCACAGGCATAATAAAATGAATGAAAGCAGCATAGCCTGATGGCAAAGCATTTTATGTTTTGTTATCAGGCTATGTTTTTTTATGAATATGCTGAAGAAATTCATTATATAATTGAAAACTCATAAATATATGCTACTATTAGGATAAGAATTGTGTATATCGTTTTATGTCAAGAAACAGTTGTGAAAGGAGTGCTTTTTATGGACATAATCGTATTGTCCCGATGGCAGTTCGCCATTACTACCATCTACCACTTTTTATTCGTACCTGTTACCCTTGGGTTGACACTTTTTCTGGCTTTGCTGGAAACCTGTTATGTAACCACAAAACGTGAACATTGGAAAGAGCCATGCAGGAAGCTGATTAAATTCTTCGGCAATATTTTCCTGATAAATTTTGCAATGGGCGTTGTGACAGGTATTGTACAGGAATTTCATTTTGGTATGAACTGGTCCGAGTATTCGCGCTTCATGGGTGATATATTCGGCGCTCCTCTTGCTATGGAAGCACTGACCGCCTTTTTCCTCGAATCCACGTTTCTCGGTCTTTGGGTATTCGGCTGGGACAAGCTTCCGGAAAAACTCCACTGCGCCTGCATCTGGCTTGTGGCAATAGGAAGCAATCTTTCCTCCTTCTGGATACTTGTCGCCAATTCCTTTATGCAGCACCCCGTAGGCTATGCTGTTGAAAACGGCAGAGCTGTCATGACGGATTTCACCGCACTCATTACAAATCCTTACGTTGTCGGTGAGCTGAGCCACACCATTTTTTCCGGAATAGCAACAGCCGGCTTTTTGCTCCTCGTCATATGCGCATGGAAAATTGCCCGTGATATTGTATCACGTCAGATATTCATGCAGGCATTGAGAGGTGTATCCGTCTACCTGATTATCGGAATTATGGGAACAATGGGCACAGGCCATCTGCATACTCAATACCTTGCTGAGTCGCAGCCAATGAAGCTTTCCAGTATGGAAGCCCTTTGGGAAACCGAGGACCCTGCCCCATTTGCCGTTGTCGCTGACATCAATCAGGACGAACGTAGAAACAGATCTGAAATCAAAATCCCGGGCATGTTCTCTTTTATGCTCTTTAACAAGCCTGAAGGTGCCGTCCAGGGAATCAACCAGCTGCAGAAGGCGGCTGAAGAAAAGTATGGGCCGGGCAATTATACTCCTGATGTACCGGGACTTTTCTGGAGCTTCCGCATAATGATTGCCTGCGGCGGAGCCATGGCCGGGCTTGCATTTTTAATCGGAGGGCTCGCATGGCTGAAGCCTGAGCTGCTCGTTAAATTCAAGAGTCTTCTTGCGGCCGTTCCCATGCTGCTGCCTCTTCCGTTTTTGGCAAATTCCGCGGGTTGGTTTATTGCCGAGGCTGGCCGCCAGCCGTGGATTGTAGTCGGGCTGCAGAAAACAGCAGACGCAGTATCCCCGAACCTGACACCAAAAATGGTTTGGCTTACCATGACAGGCTTTACTCTTGTTTATCTGATTTTGGCAATCGCCGCCTTTTGTATTGCCTGCCGCCTTATCAAAAAAACTGACATAAAAGCAGTCAACCATGAAGGGAGGGCTCAGTGATGGATTACAATGTACTCTGGTTTATCCTCATCGCCGTACTCTTTACGGGTTTCTTCTTCCTTGAAGGCTTCGATTACGGCGTAGGAACACTTATGCCGTTCATAAGCGACCGGGAAAAGGAGCGCAGCCAGATTCTCTCCTCAATTGCTCCCGTGTGGGACGGCAACGAGGTTTGGATGATAACTGCAGGCGGTGCGACGTTCGCAGCATTTCCGCATGTATATGCGACCATGTTCAGCACCTTCTACATGGCACTTTTCCTGATGCTGCTGGCCCTGATTCTTCGCGGAGCAGCCTTTGAACTGCGTCATCACCACGAATCCGCATTATGGAAGCGAACCTGGGACAAAGCCATTTTCTTCGGTTCAGCGCTGCCTGCCCTGCTTTGGGGTGTCGCCATGACCGACCTTTTGATTGGCCTTCCCATCGGCAAGGATATGATTTATAAGGGAACATTTTTAGATTTGCTCAGTCCGGCTTCTCTTGTGGGCGGAGCAGCCTTCCTCAGTCTCTTCGCTTTCCACGGTGCAAATTTCCTTGCCCTGAAGCTGGAGAATGACCGTCTTAAGCTTACTATTCAGAAGCTCGGACTAACCAGCTGCAAAATCGCATTTGTCACCCTTGCTCTTCTGGCTTTGCTCATTCACCAGAAGGTAAATCTTCTGAGTGCGCCGATAACACTGATTCTTTTCCTTCTTGCATTGGTTTCCCTGATTTTCAGTTCCATGAATATGCAGCACAGAAAAGAAATGCGCGCATTTCTTTTAACCGGCCTCAGTATTGTCTGCATCACAGCAGGGCTTTTTGCCGCGCTGTTCCCGAGGCTCATGGTTTCAAGCTTGGATCCCTCGTGGAGCCTGACTATAACAAACGCCGCATCCACTGAATACACTCTGTCCATAATGACGATAGCCGCTTTATGCTTTGTCCCTGTTGTACTTATATACCAGGGCTGGACATATTGGGTATTCCGTCATCGTATAAAAGCTGACCAAAATCATGCAAATTACTGACCGCCTATATGAAGAAAAGCAGGCACTGTTTTATATGTGCCTGCTTCAGCTTCTCATATCTATCTGTACACTCGGAGCAGCCTGGCAGCTGAGCCGGGTGATTTCTGATGTTTTCCTTAATGGAATTTCATTAAACGCAGCAGCAGCTGACATGGGCATGCTGCTGTTTTTGCTGCTGATAAAGGCCCTGCTGCAGTATCCGCTTAAAAGACCGCTATGCGTTTTCTCCTCAGAGCTTCAGTTTCAGATACGTCAAAAACTGCACCGCTCCCTGGCGGTACAGACTGTTCCCGATAATAAACTGCAGCTTCTGGCCGTTGAAACCACAGAAGCACTGGACAAGCTCAGCACTGCTATACTTCCTCAAATCCTGTCTCTTGCAGTCTTAATGCCATTATTCCTTTTGACTATCGCCTTTATTGACTGGCAGTCTGCCCTGATAATGCTAGTTACCCTGCCCATTGCCCCAATCCTTTTGGCACTTATCGGGCACAAGACAAAAGCCGCCGCACTTGAGCAATGGGAAAAGCTTGGAACCCTGACAGCAGCCTTCAAGGATATGCTGGCAGGAATAATCACACTGAAGCTCTTTCGTCAGGAGGTGGCACAGGGAGAAAGACTGTCCGAAAACAGCCGTGATTTTTCCGCAGCCTCCATGAATGTATTGCAGCTGGCATTTGTTTCAAGCTTCACGCTTGAGCTGATTACTACGCTGACCATAGCCATACTTGCCGTAAGCATCGGTCTGCGTCTGCTGTACGGAGAAATGAGCTTTTCCATAGCATTTTTCATGCTGCTTCTGCTACCGGAATTTTACAGGCCCCTGCGTCAAGGGGGTATAGCTTTTCACGCGGCTGCAGAAGTTCATACCGCATGGAAAACTCTTCAGAACACCATTGAAACAGGCCGCTCTGACCTTCGCCGCGGCGCCCGTGATGAACTCCGGGTTCCCCCTGATATATCAGTCCATGAGCTTTCATTTACGTATCCCGAAGCACCCCTGCCTACGCTGCAGGATATCTCTGCCCGTTTCCCTGCCAATAAAGTCACCTGTATTTGCGGTACCAGCGGCGCAGGGAAAACGACTCTGCTTAAGGTGCTGGCAGGACTTCTCAGCCCACAGCAGGGCAGCGTTTTATTCAGCGGCAAAAAGCTGGCCGATATGGCAGAAGAAAGCCGCCAAAAGCTGATTTCATATATTCCGCAGGCTCCTCATATCTTTCAGGGAACTCTTGGGGAAAATATCAGTCTGTTTGACTGCGGAAAAAAAGAGAATATTGCCGAAAAAATAAACGGTGCATTGAAATCCGCGGGACTTTCTCTATCCCCTGACACCTCTATAGGCGAGGGCGGGCAGGGACTTTCAAACGGGCAGCTTCACCGTCTGGGACTGGCACGGGCATTTTATCAGGACAAGCCTGTTGTACTTCTTGATGAACCAACCGCCGGTCTTGAACCGGCCGAAGAAAAGGAGCTCCTGAATACCCTTAATGATTTCTCCCGACACAGAACTGTTATAGTTATATCCCACCGTGAGGCGGTCCGAAAATGGGCCGACACTGAGATTGCCATTGAAGCAGGAGCGGCTGTCCCCGCCGGGGAGGTGCGCCATGAATAAGCTTCGTGCAATACAAAAGCTGATTTCATTGGCAGGACCGGCAAAAATAATGCTCATGGTTCTCACAGGGGTTCTTTCGGGGCTGACGGGAATCGGCCTTATGGGGGCCGCTGCATGGATTATCAGCCATGCGGCACTTCAGCCGCCTCTTTATGCACTGACTCTTGGTATTACATGCGTGCGCTTCTTCGGAATAAGCAGAGCCGTCACGAGATACCTGATGCGTCTTTTTTCGCACAGGCTGGCTTTCTGCTGCTATGAAAAACTCCAGATTATGATATACAGAACCATGTGCAGGGAGCTGCCCCTAAAAACAACGCTTGCAAAGCAGGGACAGTATATGGAGCAGCTTGGCGACGATGCCTCGATTCTTCGGGATTTTTATCTGCGCTGGCTTTTGCCTGTATTCAGTACAGGGCTTATCACACTTTGCTTCAGTCTTTGGCTGTATGAAATCTCTCCTGCAGCTGCAGGACTTGTATGCTTCCTCTTTGCACTTCACATAATACTTCCCGTTACAATAATAATGTCAGATCCCGCGAATAAGCAGAGCAGCCACTACCGTGATTTGCTTTCAGATGCCTCCTGCGGACGTGATGAACTTATACTTTCAGGCCGATTCAGTT